>NZ_JBWJVQ010000186.1:0-37833 GCF_056339875.1 Blautia sp. ZXY-1-C6 | reverse complement strand
CCGATGATCTGTACCCGTTCATTTGCAAAATGCTCCAGATATCCTGTCAGCTGCAATGCCGGTCTGTTGATCTCCGCTGTCTTGATCACAATCTCAGACAGATCAATTTCAGGAGTCAGGTTGTGAAGTCCCAGTTCCTGAACTAATTTTGTCAACTGTACACCCTTCATTTATTTCTCCTTTTCAGTTCAAAATCTGAAAGCCCGGTCTGTCCGCTATCTCAAAACCTGCTCATACAGACATAACTCATTTATAGCTGTCGTCCGAAACTTTCATAGTAAATTTCACGTCTTTTTTATTATATCACATCACTATATACAACTTCAATTACAAAAAGCGAGAGTTTTTGGGTAATATGTAGAAGAACCCAGGAATATTTTTACATATTTTATATTTTTTTCTCACCAGTGTGCCGTAAATAACTATACCAATCGCGTAGGATGCGGATTCGAGTGTGCTGGTATAAAAACGCAGGCGTAGCGGGCTACGCTGAGGCTTTTAGACCTGTGCAATCGGATTCGCAGACAAGTGAGTGGTATAGTTATTTCGAAAACGATGTACTAGCTCCATGAAAAAATTCATAAACTTTCTGTGCACTTCCTGCATTCATGCTTTCTGTCTCTGTAAGTTCTTCCAGTGATGCATCTCTGATATTCTCAACAGACTTAAATTTCCGCATCAATGCTTTACGCCTGATTTCACCGATACCAGGGATATCATCCAACAGGGAATGCACCTGTTCTTTACTTCTCAGAGATCGGTGAAATTCAATGGCAAAACGGTGCGCCTCATCCTGGATTCTGGTGATCAGGCGGAAGCCTTCACTGTCTGTATCAATGGGAATTTCAAGATTATTGTAATACAGTCCTCTGGTTCTGTGATGGTCATCCTTGACCATACCACAGACAGGAATCTCTATTCCCAGATTATCCAGAACTTTTAACGCAATATTCACTTGTCCTCTTCCTCCATCCATCAGGATCAGATCCGGCATAATGGAAAAGCTGTCAAACTCATCTTTTCCCTCATGAGTAAATCGTCTGGTAAGTACTTCTTCCATACTTGCATAGTCGTTCGGTCCCTGCACCCACTTTATCTTAAATTTGCGGTAATCACTGCGCTTTGGCTTTCCTTTCTCATAGACAACCATGGAACCTACAGATTCAAAACCACTGATATTGGAAATATCATAAGCCTCCATACGCCTGATTCCCGACAGTCCAAGCCACTCTTCCACTTCATGAACCGCTCCGATGGTTCTTCCTTCTTCACGTTTGATACGCTCTCTGTCTTTATCCAGAACCATCTTTGCATTCTCTTCTGCCAGCTCTACCAGCTTCTCTTTCGTACCTTTCTTCGGTACCCTGATATAGACTCGCTGCTTTCTTCGATCTGTAAGCCATTCCTCTATGATCTTGGCATCTTCGATTTCTTTTTGCAGCATGATCTCACGTGGGATAAACGGAGTTCCGGCATAAAATTGCTTCATAAAGCTGGATAATACCTGAGCCTTTGTATCGCCACGCGCCACACGCAGATAGAAATGCTCCCGCCCGATCAGTTTGCCTCCCCGGACAAAGAATACCTGTACAACAGCATCCTGCTCCCGCAAATCAAGGCTTTCATCCATGGCAACTGCGATGATATCCTTATCTTCCTCTCCGTAACCTGTAATTTTCTGACGTTCTCCGATCTTCTGGATACTGCGGATCAGATCCCGGTATTCCATGGCATCCTCGAAACGCATTTCTTCGGAAGCTGCCATCATTTTGTCGGTAAGCATATCAATCGTATCCTTAAAGTCTCCATTGAGAAATTTCAGCAGTTCTGCGATATTTTTCTTATATTCTTCTGAACTCACATAGCCCTGGCATGGCGCGCTGCACTGCTTCATGTGATGGTACAGACATGGACGGTCCTTCCCACAATCTCTTGGCAATACCCGATTACAGGATCGCACCTTATAAAGTTTTCGCACAAGCTCGATCACATCTTTTACAGCCCCGGCACTTGTATATGGTCCGAAATATTTCGCCTTGTCTTTCTTCATTCTTCTGGCAAAAAGGACTCTGGGATATTCCTCATTTACTGTGACTTTGATAAACGGATAACTCTTATCATCTTTGAGCATGGTATTATATTTCGGTCTGTGCTCCTTGATCAGATTACACTCCAGCACAAGGGCTTCCAGTTCCGAATCTGTGATAATATACTCAAATCTGGTGATATGGGTAACCATCTGTTCAATCTTTGCGCCCTTATTTCTGCTGCTCTGGAAATATTGACGCACCCTGTTTTTCAGACTGACGGCTTTTCCAACATAGATGATCTCGTCCTTCTCCCCATGCATAATATAAACCCCCGGCTTACCCGGAAGTTTTTTCAGTTCTTCTTCTATCTGAAACATAAACTCTCCTCTATACAAAAAATCCTGCCCTGAACGCTTTTCATATCCATGAGATATTACAGCGTAATTTTCTGTGATACGAAAACAGAGCCGGAAATTATTTCGTTTCCGACTCTGTTATTGTATCACTGAATCTCTGGCTTATCCAGCGTTACTGTATTCTGTTTTTCCTCTGGAATTACCAGATCATCCAGATTTTCCGGAATCTCGATTCCACGCTCTGCCGCATGGAAAATCTTCATAAATTCCTTACCTGTAATGGTTTCCCTGCGGATCAGGTAAGCAGCAATCTTATCAAGTGCTTCTCTGTGACTGCCGATCAGTCTCTTTGCTTCTTCATAGGAATTATGCAGAAGTATCATCACCTCATGGTCAACCTCTGTGGCAGTGTCATCGCCGCAGTTTAACACTGCTCTTCCGCTGAGATACTGACTCTCCTGTGTAGCCAGACCCATAAGTCCGAATTTATCAGACATACCGTATTGTGTGATCATGGCTCTTGCCACTTTGGTAGCCTGCTCAATATCATTGGCCGCCCCGGTTGTGACAGTGTCAAATACCAGTTCCTCTGCTGCGCGTCCGCCAAGATATCCCACAAGCATTGCTTCCAGTTCCTTCTTTGTATTGAGATATTTCTCCTCCTCAGGCACCTGCATTACATAACCAAGTGCCCCCATAGTTCTCGGCACAATAGTAATCTTCTGTACAGGCTCTGCATCTTTCTGCAGGGCACTTACCAGTGCATGTCCTACCTCATGATAGGATACGATTCTGCGCTCCTGTGCACTGAGAATCCTGTCTTTCTTCTCTTTACCTACCAGAACTACTTCAACAGCTTCGAGAAGATCTTTCTGGGATACTGCGCTGCGTCCACTCTTAACAGCAAGGATAGCAGCCTCGTTGATCATATTAGCCAGATCCGAACCCACTGCCCCGGAAGTTGCAAGTGCAATGTTCTCAAAATCAACAGTCTCATCCAGATGTACATTTCTTGCATGAACCTTCAGGATCTCGATTCTTCCCTTCAGATCCGGTCTGTCCACAATGACACGTCTGTCAAAACGTCCCGGACGAAGAAGTGCCGGATCAAGAACCTCCGGACGGTTGGTAGCAGCCAGGATCAGAAGTCCCTTTGAAGTGTCAAATCCGTCCATTTCCGCAAGAAGCTGGTTCAGGGTCTGCTCGCGCTCATCATTGCCGCCGCCATAATGAGAATCTCGGCTCTTTCCGATTGCATCAATCTCATCAATAAAAATGATACATGGTGCATTCTTCTTTGCTTCCTCAAAGAGATCGCGGACACGTGATGCACCCACACCTACAAACATCTCCACAAACTCAGAACCTGACAGAGAGAAAAACGGCACATGTGCCTCTCCTGCTACTGCCTTTGCCAGAAGTGTTTTACCGGTTCCCGGAGGTCCTACAAGCAAAGCTCCTTTCGGCAGCTTCGCTCCGATGGTGGTATATTTGCCGGGATTATGCAGGAAATCCACCACCTCCTGCAGTGATTCCTTGGCCTCATCCTGCCCTGCCACATCCCTGAAAGTAATTCCTGTATCTTTCTGAATGTAGGCTTTGGCGCGGCTCTTTCCAACGCCCATCATTCCGCCGCCCTTATTCATGCGGCGCATAAATACCGTCAGAAGTACAAAGAGCAGAATCGTTGGCAGAAGCACACTGACCAGCATAGAAATAATTTTCCCTGCTGCATCCGGCTTCTTATACTCAAACTTGATTCCTGTTCCCTCAAGTCTCTCCGTCAGCTTATCTACTGACTCCATCTGATTGGCATAATAAACTTCTTCTGAAAATCCTGATGACTGATGTTTCGGCGTGATCGTCAGTGTATTTGACTGAAGCGTAACCTCTTTCACATCTCCATCATCTACCATCTCAATAAATTTATCATAAGTAATCTCACTCGAATTATCCTTGAGCATATTGGTAAACATGGCGAAACATACCAGAGTTACCAGGAGGCATACCAGAAAGGCCAGTATCGACTGATGATTCTTGTTCGGGTCCTGTCTGCCCGGACCTTTATTATTATCAGGACGATTGCCATTCGGATTGTTATCCATATGATTATCCATTTCATTCCTCCTAAACGTTATCGTTCTTATTATAAAGAGAATTCGGGTATAAATCAACTGCGAGATTGTGAAAATTGTGTCCGGTTGTGCATATCTTTCTATAAACCCTATAAAATTTATATGAAGTTTTACAAATTCACCTGTTACAAATGGCTTTATTTGTAGTATACTATTGACAAACTGATTACTACTCACTTCGTTCCCGGTAATGCACTCCGCAATACACAGAATTTATGCTGACCGCATAAATTTGCGCTGTATGTCCCGGGATATTCTAAATGAGCAGTACTAAAAATGTGATGAGGAAAGGAAATGAACAAATGAAGATAGGATTTGACAACGACAAGTATCTGAAAATGCAGTCCGAACATATTCGGGAACGTATTAACCAGTTTGGAAACAAACTTTATCTGGAATTTGGCGGCAAGCTTTTTGATGACTACCATGCTTCCAGAGTTCTTCCGGGATTTGAGCCGGACAGCAAACTGCGTATGCTGATGCAGCTTTCTGATCAGGCAGAGATCGTTATTGTAATCAGCGCCGCTGATATTGATAAAAATAAAGTCAGAGGTGACCTGGGTATCACTTATGATGAAGATGTACTCCGCCTTATGGAAGTCTTTACAGAGCGCGGACTTTATGTAGGAAGTGTCTGCATCACCCAGTATTCCGGACAGGAAAGCGCAGATGCGTTTAAGAAACGTCTGGAGAAGCTTGGAATCAAAGTATACGTGCTTTATCTAATCCCGGGTTATCCGAATAATACTTCCTTTATTGTAAGTGATGAGGGATATGGCAAGAACGATTATATCGAAACAACAAGACCACTGGTTGTCATCACTGCTCCAGGACCCGGAAGCGGAAAAATGGCCGCCTGCCTTTCTCAGCTTTACCATGAATACAAGCGCGGTGTCAAAGCAGGATATGCCAAATTTGAAACTTTCCCAATCTGGAATATCCCGCTGAAGCATCCGGTAAATCTGGCATATGAAGCAGCTACTGCTGACTTAAATGATGTGAACATGATCGACCCGTTCCATCTGGAAGCATATGGTGAGACTACTATTAACTACAACCGTGACGTTGAAGTTTTCCCTGTTCTTCAGGCTATGTTTGAAAAGATCATGGGCGAGTGCCCTTACAAATCTCCCACAGATATGGGCGTTAATATGGCCGGTAACTGCATCGTTGATGATGAAGTCTGCAAGGAAGCTGCACGTCAGGAGATCATCCGCAGATATTATAAGAGCATGGAAGCTCTGGTTCGCGGAGCCGGACGTGAGGAAGAAGTTTTCAAAATCGAACTTCTGCTGAAACAGGCTCATGTAACCATCGAAGACCGCAAGGTGGTTCCTGCTGCGTTGAAACGCGAAGAAGAAACAGGTGCACCTGCTGCTGCCCTAGAACTTCCTGACGGACGTATTGTTACAGGTAAGACTTCTGAACTTCTCGGGGCATCCTCAGCACTGCTTCTGAATGCACTGAAAGAACTGGCAGGAATCGATCATGACAAACATGTTATCTCTCCGGAAGCATTAAGACCGATTCAGGCACTCAAAACAGAATATCTCGGAAGCAAAAACCCAAGACTTCACTCTGATGAAACTCTGATTGCACTTTCCATCAGTGCCGCAGATAATGAAGATGCCAAGCTTGCCCTGCAACAGATTCCGAAATTAAAAGGCTGCCAGGTTCATACTTCCGTACTTCTGTCTCAGGTGGATATCCTGGAATTCCGTAAGCTGGGTGTTGAACTTACCTGTGAGCCGAAATCTGAGCATGCTAAGAAACTGCAGAAATAATTTCTGAAATGGTTTTCAAATAGCAGCAGAAAACTCTGAAAATCCACAATATCTATATAATGATACAAGAAAGAATCCTGCCTGAACATATGACAGTTTCATATGAACAGGCAGGAATTTTTTATTTCTCTATAATCTCAATCGCTCTGTCCGGATAATTGGTAATGACTGCTTCTGCACCTGCGTCTTTTACCAGCTGGATGTGTTCTGGTTTGTTGGCAGTCCATACGTGCATTTTCAGTCCGGCACGTTTGACTTCTTCCATGAACTGTGGGTATTTCAGGTGATAAACTGCAGGGTGTACGGCGTTGATTCCGAGATTTTTGGCGTACATGGCTGGATTTACCCATCCGTCACTGAAAAGGATTCCGGTCTGTACATGGTCATTCAGCTGTTTTAACTGTAACAGGCTGTAATGGTTAAAGGAGGAATAGATCAGCTGGTCTTCCATGTTCATTTCTTTTACCAGTTTCAGGATTTTCCCTTCCATTCCCGGATAGAAGCAGATGCTGTTCTTTAGTTCAATGTTTACCATCATGTCTGTGGTGCGCATGAGCTCCAGTACTTCTGCCAGAGTTGGAATGTGATAAATTCCCGATGGTTCTGCGGGTGTGCTGACTTTTAATTCTTTCAATTGAGCCAGTGTCATATCTTTGATCAGTCCGGTTCCGTCTGTGACGCGGTCTACGTTTTCGTCGTGCATAACGATGAGTTCACCGTCTGCGGAAGTATGTACATCCAGTTCGATTCCGTCTGCGCCCTGTCTGATGGCAAGTTCAAATGCTTCCAGAGTGTTCTCCGGTCTGTATCCGCTGGCACCCCTGTGTGCCCATACTTTTGTTGTTCTCTTTGTTGTTTCTGTCATTTCCATATGCCTCTCTGTTCTTTCTATTTTGAATTTTCTCTGTTTCTTTTGTTTTTGTTAATGGTATTACTATATCTAATAAATATGTTTGATCTATGGTCAGTCTGCGAAAAAAATGTGTTCTCCTATAAATGGTACATTTCAGATTTGCGGTGTTTTAATAATGGAAGCTGCTCTCTGATCTGGTCTTCCCGGTCCAAATCTATTTCTTCTATTAAAATGCCCTCTTTCTCATCCAACTGTTTCATAACCTTTCCCCATGGATTTGTTACAATAGAATGTCCCCAGGAAATATATCCTGCCTGTGTATCTCTGGCAGGAGCACATCCAAGCATGTAGATCTGATTGTCAAGGGCTCTTGCACGAAAAGTCAGTTCCCAGTGTGCCGGACCTGTGGTCATATTAAATGCTGCAGGGACGAAAATCATTCTTGCACCGTCCAGTGCCATTGTGCGGGCAAACTCCGGGAAGCGGATGTCGTAGCAGATCATGACACCCATTTTCCCAAATTCAGTATCAAATACTGTGGCATGATCTCCCGAAGTCAGAGTATCGGATTCCTTGAAGTATTGGCCATTTTTTACATTGATATCAAAGAGATGAGCTTTTCTGTGCTTGCCAATCTGTTTTCCATCTCTGTCAAAAATATAAGAAGTGTTGTAAACCTTTCCCGCATCATCTGCTTCCGGCATGGAGCCTGCGATCAAATAAATGTGATACTTTCTGGCATAATCAGACATTGCCTGCCAGGATGGACCACCTTCTTTTTCTGCATAAACTGGAAAATTTTCGGTCTGATACGGACAGCAGAACATCTCCGGAAGAATTACAAAGTCCGGATTTTCCGCCTTTATTTTTTCTATATAAGTGCCGGCAGTACGGATATTTTGTATTTTATCTTTTACTGTGGGCATCTGAATTGCTGCTACTTTCATATGCGTCCTCTCCTTTCTTTTATCTATTATAGATTATAGCCGAAAAAAATCACATCGCCAATCCTACATTAAAGTTGCTTCCAATATTTTTATATGCTATATTAAAAACAAGCCGAAACATATCTGCTTCTACCAAAGATAAAAATTCTAAATATCCCGGAAACCCCGGAAAAGGAGCATTTCTTTGTTTCAAATCACATATTCTAAAAAGGCTGAAAAATTTTTACGAAAGCAAGATAAAACAACACAGTATCGACTATTTACTGCTATCAGCAAATTACCATTAGAGGGAAATATCAAAAAATTACAAGGTATCTCCGGCTATCGACTTCGTGTTGGAAATTACAGAGTACTATTCGATGTCAATGGATTCGTTGTTGATATCATAGATGTGGGAAATCGCGGACAAATATATAAAGGAGTGTGAGTATCATGTCTAATGTAAAAGAAAGAATTATAGGTGCAGTTACAATTATGAGCGAAGAAGAGGCTGAAAAAGTCTGGAACTTAATTCAGGCATCATTTATTTTGTCCGACGTTGAAGAAATAGAACCAGACCCAGAAGAATTGGAAGCACTACGCCGATATGAAGCTGGCGAGCCTGATTATCAACCATCCATCTCTGCTGAAAATCTGAAAAGAGAACTAGGATTATAATTTAAAAACATCCCCCACGCATGAACATTCCTTCCATGTGTGGGGGATATTGATTTTCCGCAGGTAAGTTGCTAAATGCACCTGCATTCAGTTGATTTAATTAATTATTCTTCATAACCATTCGGGTTATTGGACTGCCATCTCCAGGAGTCTGCGCACATTTCTTTAATACCGTTTTCGGCTTTCCATCCCAGTTCTCTCTCTGCTTTGGAAGCATCGGAATAGCAGGTTGCGATATCGCCTGGACGACGTGGCTTGATCACATATGGAATTTTAACACCTGTAGCAGCTTCAAAATTCTTCACAATATCAAGAACGCTGTAGCCTTTTCCTGTACCAAGGTTGTAGATACTTAATCCGGAATTATCTTCGATTTTCTTAAGAGCTTTTACATGTCCCTTTGCAAGGTCAACTACGTGAATGTAATCTCTCACACCTGTTCCGTCCGGAGTATCATAATCATTTCCGAATACGCCAAGTTCTTTCAACTTACCAACTGCAACCTGTGTGATATATGGCATCAGATTGTTCGGGATTCCGTTTGGATTCTCGCCAATAGTTCCGCTCTTATGAGCACCGATTGGGTTAAAGTAACGGAGAAGAACTACGTTCCATTCCGGATCTGCTTTCTGAATGTCTGTCAGAATCTGCTCAAGCATGGATTTTGTCCATCCGTATGGGTTTGTGCACTGTCCTTTCGGGCACTCTTCTGTGATTGGGATGATTGCCGGGTCTCCGTATACAGTTGCAGATGAGGAGAAGATAATGTTCTTTACATTATGTTTTCTCATGACATCTACCAGTGTTAAGGTTCCTGCAATATTATTTTCGTAATATTCCCAGGGTTTGGCAACGGATTCTCCAACTGCTTTCAGACCTGCGAAATGAATACAGGAATCAATATCTTCTTTATCAAAAACTTCATTTAAAGCATCGCGGTCCAGGATGTCTGCTTTGTAGAATTTCACTGGTTTGCCTGTGATCTTGGAAACTCTTTCCAGAGATTTCTCACTTGCATTGCTTAAGTTATCCAGAACTACAACATCATATCCTGCATTCTGCAATTCTACAACTGTATGGCTTCCAATATAGCCTGCTCCACCTGTAACTAAAATTGCCATAATAATTCCTCCTAACCTGTCTTCCTGCTACAATACCTGTTTTTTGCAATTTCTGTTTTTTTCTCTTTCAACAATACCTATATTAGTTCACAGTATCAGAAATATCCTTGATAATTCTGAGTGTAATCTATAAAATTCTGCGGATATCCTGTTTCACATCTGCAAAATTTACCTCTGTATTTTACAGCACCCTATATTCAGAACTGTAAAATACCGTTGCATAGTACAGCGAAAATTAAGTAACTGCTATATTGTAGAAAATCCTGCGAAAATATGATTTTTCTCATATCCCCGCAGGATAATTCTATCCTAATCAGTTCATAAATACAAGTCTTTATGGACATGTACATTTTTTTATACCTGTTTATACTTATTTACAATCTCTTTCATCCGGGAAAGTTTTTTTTCCATGTCTTTCACCAGTTTAAACTGTGTTCTGCAACGATCCAGATTATGTCCCTCTCTGTGAATCTTGAAATAATGATCTCCCTCCAGATAGTCTGTGAGAAAACGCATTCCACATTCAAAGGTCATAAGGATTGCTCCCATGGGAAGCATATCCAATTCTGTCTCAGTCAACGCACCGCCACAGCCTTCAATGAAGCCTTTAACATAAACTTCATACAAGTGAAGATTACAGGACACCTTTGTCAGGTCTTTCTCATCCTCTGCTCCGGTACTTGCGCCAAAACGGATAGAATCGCCGAAATCATTTACGGAAAGTCCCGGCATTACGGTATCAAGGTCAATCACACAGATGGCTTTTCCCGTTGCATTATCAATCATAATGTTATTCAGCTTGGTATCATTATGTGTAACACGCAACGGCAGCTTTCCCTGATCCTGCATATCGCACAGAACATGTGCCAGTTCTGTGCGGTCCAGAACAAACTGAATCTCTTTTTCCACATCTGCTGCTCTGTGACATATATCTTTTTCCACAGCAGTTTTAAACTTATCCAGCCTGTCCACCGTATTATGAAAATTTACGATGGTCTCATGAAGCGTTTCTGCCGGATAGTCTGCAAGCAGCCTCTGGAAATGCCCGAAAGCAACTGCACTCTGGTAAAAATCTTCCTCATCTTTTACCATATCATAGCATGTTGCATTTTCAATGAATAAATATACTCTCCAGTATTCTCCGTCCTCATCTACATAATAAGGAAGTCCATCCTTTGTCATCACAAGATTCAGAGTCTCTCTCTCCACATCTCCACCGTTTTCCTGAATCTTTTTCTTCAGCCAGGCAGTAACACCGCTGACATTCTCCATCAGTTCCACGGGTTTTGTAAAAATACTCTTGTTCATTTTCTGAAGAATATAATGTTTTCCTGTACCGTAAGTCAGGCGGTAAGTATCATTGATATGTCCGCTTCCATAAGGAACACATTCTGTCAGATTATCTTCCAGAACAAATGCACTGGTAATATTCTTTATTTCCCGGTTAATTTCCACTCAATTATTCCTCCCATAATTTCTGTGGATACAGCCCTCCATCTTTTAAATTCTGAATGGCAGCTACTACCACAGGTTTATCTTCTTTGTAGGTTACACCATACCATTTATCCATAGATTTCAGAACTTTTACAGTTGCTCTCTTCTCACCGAGAAGTTCATCTACTACAAATGGCAGGAAATATTCGCATTTCAGCGGGTTTACTTTCAGATTCTCATCCAGGAATTTAGGGAATCTGTCTTTCAGCTCTTTCAGAATGCTTGCTGAAAATCCCCACATATTCATGGATACTGTACTGCCTTCCGGAAGCATGGTCCATGTTTTTCCATCGTCTTCTGTATAAGCTGTGCCGCCGTCATGCTTTTCGATATGGGTACGCTCGTTGATCTTAAGAAGATGTCCTTCTTCATCTGTAACGCACACACCTCTTGCCACATGGCCATTCTCTGTCAAAGTATTTTCCAGTTTATAGCCGACCATCATATATCTGTAAGTATCCGCGGTATCTTCATTCTCTGTCAGGAAATCATATGCCATCTTAAATGCATGGCTTCCATAATAGTCATCTGCATTGATTACAACGAATGGTCCGTCGATTTCATTGATACAGCTTAATACGGCATGTCCGGTTCCCCATGGTTTCACACGTCCTTCCGGTACTTCATAGCCTTCCGGAATATTGTGAAGATCCTGGAAAACATATGATACTTCCAGCTGATTGCTGAGGCGGTCACCGATGGCGCTTCTGAAGTCTGCTTCATTTTCTTTTTTGATAATAAATACTACTTTTTGGAATCCGGCCTGTACTGCATCATAAATGGAGAAATCCATGATGATGTGTCCCTCTTTATCCACCGGATCGATCTGTTTCAGACCGCCGTAACGGCTTCCCATACCTGCTGCCATAACTACTAATACTGGTTTCTTCATAATTTTTTTCCTCTTTTCTTTAAATGTTTTTCGTTACTCTCAGATTACCTGGTAACTTTTTACATTCATCTTATCATACTATGATTTCGAGGTCAAAACGTGTTACATAATACCTTTCACAATCGCAAACGTTACTGTTCACTCCGTTCACAGTAACGTAGCCAAAATTCATTCCAGATTGCCTGCGGCAATGGAATTTTGGCTTGTATGTCTCGGGATTTTGGCATATTCATGCCAAAACACCTCGCGGGATAGTGGTGTGTGAACAGTAACATCGCAAACAATTGTTATTGTCCTGCTGTCCTCTAATATTATCCCTTAATGCCACCGGTAACACCACCGATGATCTTCTCAGACAAGAAAATATACAGAATAAATGTCGGCAGGAATACAATGATCACTGCTGCAAACATTCCGGCCCAGTCACCTGTATATTTCATGGAGTTGATCATTCCATAAAGTCCGGGTGCAACAGGTTTCAGCTTATCCGAGCTTGCGAAGATCAGTGACAGGAAATACTCGTTCCAAATATTAATAAAGTTAAAGATTGTTACTGTTACGATTCCTGACTGTGCCATGGGAAACATGATTTTCCAGAAAGTACGCATGGGAGGGCATCCGTCGATTGCTGCCGCTTCCTCATAGGTCCTGGAAATATTGCTGAAAAATGTAAGCAGGAAAATGGTCGTATAAGGTACATTAATTCCTACATACAATATGATCAGTACAGTTCTTCCTGCAGCCACATTATTCAGGATTCCCATACCGGAAATAATGCTGAAAAGGGGAAGAACAACCATGATTGCCGGAACACCCATGGCAGATACGAAGCTGGTCTGGATAAATTTGTTTGCAATAAAATCAAATCTGGACAGTACATAAGCTGCAGGTGCACACACCAGAATCAGTATTGTACAGGAAATTACTGAATAGATCAGAGAGTTTCCGAAGAAGCCTGCGACTCCGGCCCCGTTCCATGCTTTTGCATAATTTTCAAAATGTAATCCGGACTCAAACTTCAGGGCTTTTCCCTGGAAGATTTCTGCTGTTGTTGAAAAACTTGCCCCGAATACCCATCCCAGAAGCGCAATGGTAAAGATTACCCAGAGCAGCAGGATGATGTATCCCGGCAGGAGTTTGACTTCTCTTTTCAGATTAAAGGGTCTGCGTGCCTCTTTTTCTTTTGCCATTTCTCATCCCTCCTTAGAATTCCAGATCATCATCTTTGATCACTCTGTTACAGATTGTAAATACAATGACTACGCAGACACTGAGCAGTACACCGATGGCAGCTCCCAGACCTGCATTTCGTTCTGTAACTGTATTGCCGCCGCCAAAAATCTGCATATACATATAAACATAAGGGGTAATTGTCTGTGTGTCTGCAGTTACTGTGGAGAAAAGCTGTGACCATACAAAAAAGCCTACACTGCTTACAGACCACATGGTAATGTTTGTTTTAAATACTCCCTTTAACAATGGAAGTGTCATGTAACGGAACTGTGCCGGTTTGGTCGCTCCGTCAATGGTTGCCGCCTCATAATATTCAGGGCTGATACGCTCAATACCGCTGAGCCAGATCAGCATATGGTATCCAACCATTCCGAAACAATATGCAAACAACAGTGCCCAGAATTTATGGTCATTATCCAGGAACTGGATCTTTGCCAGATTGTCCAGATGTAATGCCGTAAAAAGATCTTTCAGCAGACCATATCTTGGACTGTATACATACTGCAGCCACATAGTTGCAAGTGCTACTGCACTGACGATATTTGGCATATAAATGATCGCGCGGAAAAATTTCTTTCCTCTGATTCCGCTGGTAAGGATAACTGCAAATAAAAGAGACAGACTCATTACCACCAGACCGCCAATCAGCCAGATACGAAACAGGTTAAAAAATGAAGTCTTAAATAAGCTGGTACTCATCAGCTTTGTATAGTTGCCAAATCCTACAAATTTCCATAAATCCATGGAATCTGTAACTCCGTCGATCTTGAAAAAGCTCATGATCACTGTTCTGATGATCGGATACAGAAAGATTCCCAGAAACAGCAGAACTGCCGGAGTCAGAAATACAACGATCATCGTTTTATTCTTCTTCAAATAAATACCTCCTTTGTAAGTTATACCATATCTACGGATTGCTACGCTTCGCTCCCGCAATCCTCCAGCCATTCGGAATCCGCTGATTTACTTCGTAAATCGCTACTTCCTCATGTCTGGCGGTTTCCAAGTCTAAAAGTCTTATCGTGCAGGCACGAACGACTTTTTGCCTTTGAAACCTGGATATTCAAAAAGACAGATGGCGGCAGCGTAGATACGATGCCACCATCTCTATAAATTCTTTATTTATTTCGCTGCGTCCTGCATAGTGGAAACAAATTCATCTGCTGTAATGGAACCTGCCATTAATTTGATAAAGTTTTCTTTGATAACCGGAGTCATATCTACGTTGGATTCTACACCGCATGCCCATGTGAAACGGTTTGTGCTCTGCTCAATAACAGGTTTTGCACACTCAACCATTGCCGGCCATTCTGTGTTTGTTGTATCAGCCGGGATACCTACAGTTTCATCTGCAAGTTTCTGGTCGTATTCACCTTTTGTAAGGAATGTGATCAGATCAAATGCTTCTTTTGCAAGTTTTGTATCTTTGTTAATACCAAATACCTGTGCACCAAAGTTGTTTGTTTCGATTCCGTTTGCTCCGTCTGTAAGTGCCGGATATGCGAAGCATCCCCAGTGGAAGTCAGGACCTGCCATCTCTTTTACTTCGTTTGGTAACCAGGAGCCATTCAGATACATTGCAGCTGTTCCAAGTGCAAGCTCTGTGTTCTGACCTGCAGGCCATACGTTGGAACCAACCATCTCTGAATAATATCCGTTAGATGCAAGTTCTTCGATATCCTGTGCCATCTGAAGAACTGCAGGATCATCCCATTCACCTTCAGTTACGATCTCTTTTACTTTATCTTCGCCAACCAGTCTTGCAAGATGATATCCGATCACACATGTTGCATAGGCATCATCCATAGTCATTGGTGTGATTCCTGCATCTTTTAATTTCTGGCATACATCTTTGAATTCATCCCATGTCTTCGGTTCTTCTGTGATTCCTGCCTGCTCAAACAGATCTTTGTTATAGAAGAAAGCAAATACGTTTGGCTGATATGGAATTGTTTTTAATGTGCCGCCGCCGGCATCACGGCATGCTGCCATCAGACCTGCGTTTGCAGTTGCTTCATAGTCATTCTCTTTCGCAAGGTCTTCCAGATCCAGAAGATATTTACCGTACATTCCGTTTACACGGTCGATATCTTCGTCAAAAATATCAATCTGTGTGCCGCCGTCCAGTGCAGGCTGAAGTGCTTCACGGTTTCCGGTACGTCCCTTAAACTGAAGGTCTACCTTAACTCCTGTCTGTTCTGTATAAGCGTCAACTGCTTCCTGAATCACCTGTCCCTGTGGCTCTGTAGCTTCCCACATTGACCAGTAAACTAATGTGTCATCTGCTGCCTGAACAGTGAAAGCCGGTGCTGCAAGTGAACCAACCATAACCGCACATAATGTTGCACTAAGCATCTTTTTCTTCATACCCATAACCTTTTTCCTCCTTTGTCGGTTTTGACATTTTGTCTTCTTCTTTTTTCTCTCTTTTCGTTCTTTTGTTGAATTTCAACAATTATTTCTTTTGGTAGTTCTTATTTTATCATTTTTGCACAAATAGTATTTGCACAAACGTCCATTTCTTTTGTACAAAAATTCATTTTCAACTGGTTTTTCATCTGTTTTTGTTGTATACTTATACACAACAACCATATTGCAGTTTTCGGACAGGCTGAGGGAGGTGGCAGTAATGGCTTTTGAGAGTATGTATCTGGAAGAAGATATTCATATTGACCGGATTTATACAATCCACTATTTTGAATACAAAAGTGATTTTCACTTTGCAGGAGAACGCCATAATTTCTGGGAATTTCAATGTGTAGATAAGGGAAAGGCAGAAATAGAGACAGATAACGGTATCTACCATCTGACAAGCGGACAGCTCATCTTTCACAGACCAAATGAATTTCATAACCTTATTGCCATAGGAAATACCGCACCTAATATTGTGGTAGTTTCTTTTGAATGCGATTCTCCATGTATGAAATTCTTTGAGAAAAAATTGCTGAAACTTTCTGATTCTGAGAGAAATCTCATGGGAATGCTGATTGCCGAGGCACGCCGCTGTATCAAAACCCCTCTGGATGATCCTTATACAGAAAAGATGGAAAAGAAAGAAGATTTTTTGTTTGGTTCTCAGCAGCTTATCCGTATTTACCTTGAGCAGATGCTGATCTACATGATCCGGAGAAATTCTTCTCCTCCCATGACTGTACCTGTCAGCCAATTTGTGAATCTGAAAAATAATTCCGCTGTCTATAAGCGTGTCATTGCTTATATGGAAGACCACATCCGGGAAAATATTACACTCTGCGATCTGTGCCATGACAATATGATCGGACGCTCCCAGCTTCAGAAAATATTTCAGGAACAGCATCAGTGCGGCGCTATGGATTTCTTTTCCCGGTTAAAGATCGCCTATGCCAGACAGCTGATCCGCGAGAATCAGATGAACTTCACACAGATTTCGGAATTTCTGGGATACTCTTCCATCCATTACTTTTCCAGACAGTTTAAAAAAATTTCCGGAATGACACCCACAGAATATATCACATCAATAAAGGCGCTCTCAGAACGAGAGCGCCAGTAATACCAGACCAATATTTTCATAATGTTGAACAGCCTTTTTCTTATTTCATATTGCTGAGATTCTCTATAAATTCATTCGATGTTTCTTCTAATCTTGTAAGCTTCAGAAGTTCGCTTTGTATCTGTTCTTTATAATCCGGATCTGCCTCCAGACCTGCAGCCCACATGTACGGCTTTGACATCTCTTTCATATACGGTACTGCATCTGCCAGCACTTCCGGCCATTGTGTATTGTCCGTATCTGCCGGGATGGAATTAACCGCATCTGTCATTTTCATATCTGTTTCCCCGGTACAGATGGAATATGCAAAGTCAAAAGCTTCCTGCTTCATCTGCGAATCCTTTGTGACTCCAAATCCCTGTGCTCCCACCATAACACCTTCTGTGCCGTCTGTTCCGGCCTTTACTGCAGGCCATGGAAAAAATCCCCAGGAATCATCAGATTCTGTAGCTTCTGTCACTTCATTCGGAACCCAGGAGCCTTGCAACACCATGACTGCCTCGCCATCTCCCACTTCATCCTGACCTTCCGGATGCTGTGCCGGTGCACTCTGACTCATATATCCCGCAAAAAACAAAATTCTGATATCATCTGCCGCCTCTTTTGCCTGTGGAATCTGTGACCAGGTACAGTTACGGATCAGCTGCTGCACTTTCTCCTGTCCAAGATATCTGGCAAGCTGATATCCATACAGAAGATTCACATACTCTTCATCGCAGGTCATGGCACTAAGGCCACTGTCACTGTTTTTAATCTTACGGCATACTCTGATCAGTTTCTCCCAGGTATCCGGGATATCCTGTTCTGTAAGTCCAGCCTCTTCCCATAAATCCTTATTATACCAGACGCCTGTGATATAAGGCTGATACGGCATTGCAAGCAGTTCTCCATTTCCCCAGTTCTTCACCTGCTCCAACAGTACCGGCATAATATGCTTCTCATAATCCACAGTATCTGCCATTCCTTTTAATTCTGCCAGATAATCCCTGTGTTCCTGAGCCATCCTCTGATAATCATCATCAAAAAGATCAATCTGTTCTCCGGCATCCAGGGCAGGTTCTATCAGAGACCGGATTCCTCTGCCCTTCCACTGAATCTCTACAGAAATACCTGTTGCTTCTTCATAAGCTTCTGCTGCTTCTCTGATCACATCTGCCTGTGGTTCATCTTCTTCCCACATGGACCAGTATACAATACTCTGTTCCGGAATTTCTGTGATTTCATCTGATGCTGATACAGTAACCGCTCCTGTTGCGAACAGCATTGACAAACAGCTCATACCCGCTGCAATGCTTCTCCATTTTTCCATACTGAAAATACCCTCCATTGTACCTGCTTTTACATGGATAACTGTCTGATTTTATTTTCTCCAATAATCACTTGTCTGTCAATCCCCAAAATTTATACATTTCTAACAACCATGTCGGATACTGTCCACTCTCTTTTCAACACCAGACAAAATCATCCGCTTCACTACACCGAATAACTGCTTCACAGGAGCTTTACTTAGTCTGATCAAACAGGATTTCCATCTTCGTTCCCTTACCCGGCTCACTGTCCAGAAGAATCTTTGCATGATGCAAAACTGCGCCATGTTTTACAATAGAAAGCCCCAGGCCTGTACCTCCGGTTTCACGTGAATGGCTCTTGTCCACTCTGTAAAAACGCTCGAAGATTCTCTGCTGTTCGCTCTCCGGAATTCCTATTCCGTTATCTTCCACACGAAAGTACGGTTTCCCATTGAGTTTTCCCACAAAAATCTTTACATCTCCACCATCCGGGGTATAGCGGATAGCATTATCTGTAATATTGTAGAACATTTCATATAATACATGGCGTACTCCCTGCATCTGTGCAGGTCCGCCTGTATATTCCAGATTAATCTTTTTCTTTGCTGCCCTGTTCTGCAGATTGTTGATCACATCTTCCCCAAGCTCTCCGATGTCAACCTGTTCAAACATAGTTTCTCCGTTCTTCTCATCCAGTCTGGAAAGCTGAATGATATCTGCAACCAGATTTGATAAACGCTCGGACTCATGAAAAATCCTGCCGGAAAAATCCTGCATCTTGTCCGGCGGTACCATTCCATTCATCATAAGCTCCGCATATCCGGAGATTGACATAAGAGGAGTTTTCAATTCATGGGAAACATTTGCCGTAAACTCTTTTCTTGCACTCTCTGCATTCTTAAGATCTTCCAGCTGTTTCTGAATCTGTCTGTTCTGCTGATCCAGACGAAAAAGTAATGGCCTTAATTCTTCGTAGCATACATGCTCCAGAGGATGTTCCAGATCAATCCGGTTGATAGGCTCTATCAGCTTTCTGGTCTGTTTCTGCACAAGAAAAAGTTCAATTACAAGGATCACGCATACCAGTCCGCCAAGCAGAAGAAAACTGGTTAACATTGTTACCAGAAGACTGTCTGTAGTCCTGGCTACTCGCAGAACCTGATCATCCTTTAATTTTACAGCATAGTAAAACGTCTGTTTTGATAAGGTGTCTGAATAGCGGACCATCTCACCGGATCCCTGCTTCTCAGCTTCAATAAATTCCGGTCTGTTACTGTGATTTTCCATTTCTTCCGGATTCTCAATACTGTCAAACAACACCTGACCATCTTTTCCCAGAAGAGTGATCCTGCTGCTGGTGGCGTCTCCGACCCTGTCTGAGAGAAAAACGTCTCCGTCTTCTTCCAGACCTGTTTTAATATATGCGGCTTCATCTCTGACACCCTGTTTCATATAAATATCATATCTGTTATACATGACAGTTCCTGCTGCCAGGAATGTAAGTATTACGGATAAAATAATAAGTAAACTGGTGTGACTGAATATTTTATGCTTCATTTTTCCACTCCTGTTTTTCGTCTGTTTTATCTGTTATGCACCGATCCTGTATCCCACACCCCGGATCGTTTCGATCAGATTTCCTGCCTCGCCAAGTTTCTGGCGCAGGGTTCTCACATGGACATCCACAGTTCTGGTTTCACCGTCAAAATCATATCCCCATACATGACAAAGAATCTGATTTCTTGTCATAACAAGTCCTTTATTTTCCAGCAGATACTGAAGAAGTTCAAATTCTTTTCGGGTAAGATCGATCTTTTCTTCCCGGTAACGCACCTCATGACGTCCTACATTCAGATAAAGCTCGTCGTAATGCAGTTCCCTGTCTTCATTCTGACGGGTACTTCGTCTGAGAACTGCTTTTACTCTGGCAACAAATTCCATCATACCGAAAGGCTTGGTAATGTAATCATCGGCTCCGCCTTCCAAACCTTTTACTTTGTCAAATTCCGCTTCTTTTGCAGTAACCATAATCACCGGCACATCCTTTACAGACGGCATACTTTTCAGCTGTTCCAGAATGGTATAGCCATCATCTCCCGGAAGCATGATATCCAGCAGGATCAGCTCCGGTATCTCTTCTTTCAGCGCTTTCATCAGTTCATTGCCATTACCAAACCCCCTGGCTTTAAATCCTGTTGTTTCCAGTGTATAAATAAGAAGCTCCCTGATATTCCGCTCATCTTCTACACAATAGATCATTCTGCTTTGCCTCCCCTTTATTTATCACCTGCTTTGTCGTCACAAGTGTATTTCTTTTTTCAGTATACTTATTTTTTTATCCCTGTACAAGTAGATATCCGGCATCTGCTTCATTTCTTTAAAGCAAAAATCCGGCCATTTTCTCTGAAATATCTCTCAGATACTTCAGAGTGCCCGGATTTCCTGATCATGCAAATAACATCATCCGTTACTGTTCACTTCGTTCTCAGTAACGTTGCCAAAATTCATTCCAAATTGCCTGCGGCAATGGAATTTTGTCATCTACCTGTTTATTTTTATGAAAGCTGATATTTGATTCGTGCGTCTTCCAGTTCATGATAAAATGTTTCGTCCGGATGGCTCTTGACGATATTCAGATGACTGTGAGTATCATACAGATCTTCATTCACCTGCGTCACACAGACTCCAATATTGGAACAATGGTCTGCCACACGTTCCAGACAGGTTGTAATGTCCGAAAGGATAAATCCCATCTCTATTGTACATTCACCGTTTCTCAGTCTCTGTACATGACGACGTTTTACTTCTTTGGAAAGTTCATCAATCACTTCTTCCAGTGGTTCAATTTTCTCCGCAAGCTTCATATCCTGTTTGTCAAAAACTTCATATGCCGTATTTACGATATCTTCTACTGCCTGTCCCAGCACTTCCAGATCTTTCTTTGCATTTTCGGAAAATTTCAGTCCTTTTTCATAAAGCTCCTGTGCTGATTCCATAATATTTACAGCATGGTCGGAAATACGTTCAAAATCCCCGATACAGTGAAGCATAATGGAAAGGCTATGACTGTCTGCTTCTGAGATATCTTTGTGGCTCAGCTTCACCAGATAAGTTCCCAGTTCGTCTTCATAGCGGTCAACCTTGGATTCCATGTTTTCCACACGTTCTACGCCTTCTTCACTGTATTTATCCACCAGACTCAGTGCTGTAAACAGTGCATTGTGGGATTCTTCTGCCATTTTTCTGGCTGCATTGCGGCTCTGCTCTACTGCAAATGCCGGTTTCTCCAAGAAACGTGGTTCCAGGATCATAAATTCTCTGTCCTCTGCCGAAACAACAACGTCCTCTTTTTTGTCCCGGATCGTAAGACAGGCAAGTTTCTCCAATCCCTTTGCAAAAGGAAGAAGAATAATCGTTGCAGTAACATTAAATACACTGTGGATAACAGCAATTCCTGCCGGTGTTGCTGCCTGATGGAAGAAAGAAAATCCAACAACTGCATTTATAAGATAGAAAACAGTCATAAAGATAACTGTACCGATCAGGTTGAAATACAGATGTACTGCTGCTGCACGTTTTGCATTCTTCTTGGCTCCGATCGCAGAAAGGATCGCAGTAATACAGGTTCCGATGTTCTGTCCCATAATGATCGGGATTGCTGCACTGAACGGTACTGCACCTGTAAGACACAGGGCCTGCAGAATACCTACGGATGCAGAAGAGGACTGGATCACTGCAGTAAGAAGGGCACCTGCTACAACGCCTAACAACGGATTTGAGAATTTAAGTAACAGGTTTGTAAATTCCGGCACTTCTGCAAGTGGTTTTACAGCAGAACTCATCATATCCATACCGTACATCAGGATTGCAAAACCAATAAAAATTGTTCCGATATCTTTTTTCTTTGAATCATTGATAAACAGAATGAAGATCACACCAATGATCGCAAGCACAGGGGAAAATGATGTTGGTTTAAACATCTGAATAATAAAATTATCACTCTGTATTCCTGTCAGGCTTAAGATCCAGGAGGTGATCGTAGTACCGATATTGGCACCCATGATCACTCCTACTGCCTGTGATAATTTCATGATCCCTGAATTTACAAAACCTACTACCATAACAGTCGTAGCTGAAGATGACTGGATCACTGCTGTTACTCCTGCTCCCAAAAGCACTGCTTTTATCGGATTTGAAGTAAGATTTTCAAGAATCTTCTCCAGCTTTCCGCCGGAAACCTTCGCAAGACCATCTCCCATTGCATTCATACCATACAAAAATAATGCAAGGCCTCCGATCAATGTTAATATACTGAATAAATCCATGATTATTCTCCTTTTCCCTTTTCATAAGTATACGGTTATTTAACTTGTTTCCCATCATAACCATGCTTTGTAAAATCATCCCCATGAGAATGTTAAATCCATGTAAAATTTCCAGTCATCATATTCATTCTGTGTAAGGTTCCCATAAATCCATCCGTATTTTTGATATAAAAATAAAAAGAACCATTGCAGGAGATATGACACTAACCGGTGTTCATCTCTTACAATAGTTCTTTTATCAATCCGGATCCTGTATTTCGACAGTATTATTATCAGAATCCGCGGATTTCTTCATCCTCGGAACCAGTCTTATCAATAGAACGGATTTCCAGGAAATAACTGTAGTTATCATTTACCTTTACTTCCACTCTGTCTCCAACCTTGTGACCTTTCAGAGCCATACCAATGGGAGATTCAATGCTGATGCGGTTTTCCATGGAGTTTCCTCTTATGGAAGTAACCAGTTTGTATTTCTCAATCTCATCGTCTTCCTCGAAATATACCTCTACAATATCATCCATTCCAACTTCATCGTCTTTGGAATCATCAGAAACAATGGTTGCTGTTTTCAGCATATTCTCAAGGTAGCGGATGCGGCTTTCATTCTGGTTTTTGTGCTTCTTTGCCGCATAATACTCAAAGTTCTCACTCAGATCCCCCTGGGCTCTTGCTTCTTTTACAGCTTCGATTGCCTCTTTTCGTACAACCAGCTTGCGATGGTCAATCTCCTGCTGGATTTTCTCAACATCCTTCTGTGTAAGCTTTTCTTTCATGACTACATCTCCCTTTTACTGTTTTCCAAGTCGTTTCTCTTTCATATATTGTGCCATTTCATCAGAAATATTGTCGATCAGATAATTTTTACTGCTCTGACGTTTCTCATGCCATTGCTGGCGGATCTGATTTTCTGTAGCTTTTATTTCGTCCCGAAGACCTCTGGCTGACATACGGTGGGCACCCTGTCCCATGATGATGATCTGCTCCAGTCCATCGGATGTTGCTACCGTTACCTGATTTTCCCGGCCAATCTTATGGACCGTTTTCTCAATGTACTGATCCGCTGTCTCAGCTTCTTTGGTGTAGACTACATGAATGTTATGATAGGTGATCACTTCCTCTGCATGGCCCTCTATCTTGTAAGCATCAAATACAAGAATTAACGTACATTTCTTAAAGCCCTGATAGTTGCTCAGAATATCCATCAATTTTGTCTGTGCTGCATGGAGGTTTGCATCTGCCAGCTCTTTTAAATCTTCCCAGGCATAGATGATGTTATAGCCATCTACAAGGAGATATTCTTTTTCTTTCTTCTTAGCAGAAAAACTGTTGCGGTAATAGCTGCCGCTGTCAGATTTTGCAGAAAATGTTCTCTTAAACTGTGGTTCTTTGTAACGCTTGACCGGTCCGAATGTGCGCTCGAAAATGGCTTTCAGCTCTTCTTCATCCTCATAGCTTCCTACGCCGGCATTCCTGGGTGGACGATAACCTGAATCTGTCTGATTGTTACTGTTCCTGTTTCCTGCTATACTTTCTTCACTATCCGGTATGGCATTCCCCAGTTCAGACTCGTCAATCCCTTCTAAGTGCATATAATCCTCTACTTCATACCATGGCACCACAAATCCGGCTCCATGAGCACAGAATACAGAACCTGTGGGATTGTCCAGATCACGTTCGGAATCATATCCAAACTCCTCTACAATCTCATCCTGATTCTGACATGGGGCATATCCTTTCAGCGAACAGAATAATCTGCCACGTCCCTTTGTATAGGAAGTTACCTGTGTCTGATAATCTCGCATCATTGATACAGGTGCACTCCCCTTCAACACCATCATGTCATCCTCATCTGCTTCCGGCTGCTGGAAGGTTCCATTCATTTTCTGAATGTCAGTCATGGCACGCCCGATCATATCTCCCGGAATCTCAAGTCTGAACTCATAATATGGCTCAAGCAGAACGCTTTTTGCTTTCTTTAATCCCTGACGCACAGCCCGGTACGTTGCCTGCCGGAAATCGCCGCCCTCTGTGTGTTTCAGATGGGCTCGCCCTGTGATCAGCGTAATCTGCATATCCGTAATCGGAGAACCGGTCAGTACTCCCGGGTGCTCCCTTTCTTCCAGATGAGTCAGGATCAGTCGCTGCCAGTTACGGTCCAACACATCCTCACTGCATGCAGTAAAAAACTGCAGTCCGCTTCCCGGCTCTCCCGGTTCCAGAAGCAAGTGTACTTCTGCATAATGACGCAGCGGCTCAAAATGACCTACACCTTCTACCGGCTCTGCGATTGTTTCTTTATATACGATATTTCCTGTGCCAAACTCTACTGCCACATGAAAACGCTCCCAGATCAGATGCTTTAATATCTCAATCTGAACCTCACCCATCAGCATGGCATGGATTTCTCCAAGCTGTTCATTCCATACAATGTGAAGCTCCGGTTCCTCCTCTTCCAGCTCTTTGAGTTTCTTAAGCATCTGGTGAACATCACAGTCCTCGGGAAGCAGAATCCTGTAATTTAATACAGGTTCCAGAACCGGCATCTCGGATTCCCGTTCAATCCCAAAACCCTGTCCCGGATGTGTCCGGGAAAGACCGGTTACTGCACAGATGGTTCCTGCAGGAGCCTCCTTTGCAAGCTCAAATTTCACACCGGAATAGATACGGATCTGATCCGCTTTCTCTGTATCTGTGAGAAGTTCCTTTACCTTCAGGTTTCCTCCGGTGATTTTCATATAGCTTAAACGGTTGCCCTGATCGTCTCTGGCAATCTTGAATACTTTTGCACCAAACTCTGAAAGATATACCGGTGTCTCACAGTATTTTTCCAGCCCATGGAGAAATTCTTCTACACCTGTCATTTTCAGCGCAGAGCCGAAGAAACATGGGAAAAGTTTTCGCTCTTTGATTACTTTTCGGATATCTGATGTTGATATTTCCTCTGTTTCCAGGTATTTTTCAAGCAGTTCCTCATCGCAGACGGAAATATCTTCCAGAAACTGAGACTGCAGATCTGATATTTCATCTTCTGCTTTTTCTGCTGTTTCGTCAGTACTATTTTCCATTCCACTTGTGTTTTCCCAGGTGAAATCAACGCAATTATCACTTAATCGCTTCTTTAATTCTGCCAGAAGTTTCTCTTTATCTGTTCCGTCCTGATCCATTTTATTGATAAACAGGAACGTCGGGATCTGGTATCTTGCCAGAAGTCTCCATAAGGTCATGGTATGTCCCTGCACACCATCCGCTCCATTGATTACAAGGATGGCATAATCCAGAACCTGCAGTGTCCTCTCCATTTCCGCTGAGAAATCCACATGCCCCGGCGTATCCAGCAAAGTTATCCCCCTGTTTCCCAATTCAAACTCCGCCTGCTTGGAAAAAATCGTGATTCCACGCTCCCTCTCCAGGTTATAAGTGTCCAAATAAGCATCCTTATGATCCACACGCCCCAGCTTACGGATTTTTCCCGTTAAATATAAAATCCCCTCCGACAACGTAGTCTTACCTGCATCTACGTGGGCAAGGATACCAATAACAAGTTTCTCCATAGTATATTTAAAAACTCCTTTTTCTTTATAAAATCAGTAGTTATTCTTTTATCGCTTCATCTGTTAAAATCCTTTATCAATTAATTATTTTAACATACTGATATAGATAAATCCAATAGGGTTGTGTTTTTATGTGTTCATTTAGTCCAAAAGAGCCCACATTTACAGTTAATGTGGACTCCGCTTCCATTATTTTTAATATGTGGTTTTCATATTCTTTTTTTCATTCAGCCACTTATGTACAGTCTTTTCTTCTACTTTTACTCCCTGAGCAATCTGCTGCACAGATAATCCCATTTCAGCCAATGAAATTGCTGTTTCCTTTTTAGTTTTCATTACTCCTTCTGCCATACCAGCTTCATACTCAGCTTTCCTGAGTTTCCTTTTTTCCTCTTCCTCATTGTATTCAAATATACTCATAGCAACTACCTCCGCTCGATTCTTTTGCAGAAATTCTTTGAGAATTCCCTCCTGGATGCTTTCGCTCACTGCACGTTCTACTGCCGTATTCAGTTCCATTTCATTAGAATATCTGCGTACTTTGTCAACATACTGAGCATATTCTCTTAGTGTCCGGCATTCTTCCATTAGTTTTTTATTATGCCCTACATTGATATTTAATGTGATGACCTTTAGTTCAAGATTTGGTTCTCCTGACATATTTTCATACGATTCTGACAGATAATCTACCCACCTATCTTCTTTTTTCTCTGTTCCATTATAAAATACGATAAAATTCGGTGTGGGTATTCTCAGTCTTGTTGAGGTATACAAGGACTTCCAATCCACCATTTTCTGATATTCGCTGGAAATGTAGAATAAGTCTCTCAAAGGCATGTTCGGGTTATACGTAGACTGATGTTCATACAGAAACAGATTCGTATTTATAATAAACGCCAGATCATTCTTCATTCCCATATAGATTGCGTTTTCAAGTGTCACAATCTCTAATTGAGCAACATCTGTATAAGAAGTTTCATTGATTGCATTATACAGCGACAACAGATTCTTTCTGTCTGAAAACAGCATACGGAAGACTGTATCTTTGTACTTACGGTTTGCAGTTGCTGTGTTGCCTTTCAATCGGTTTCTTTTCACAATAATTTTTTTGTTCTTTCTTTTTGCCATTGGCAATACCTCCTGTTTTCCGCAGGAGCCAAAGAACATTTTGTGCTATTCTTATCACTTCTCAGCTCCTGCTTTTCATAATTAACTGGAATTAAAAGCATGGATTTCTGAATTGAGATTAGAATAATCAGACGGCAAAAATGCCTTGAAATATAAGAGAAATATGCTTTATACTTATGTTAGCATTACTTACTCTTATTTTCAAGGCATTTTATATTCTTTTTATTTTATAAATTGTATGGAAGTTACTGTTCACACGCCACTGTCCCGCGAGGTGTTTTGGCATGAATATGTCAAAATCCCGAGACATACAAGCCAAAATTCCATTGCCGCAGGCAATCTGGAATGAATTTTGGCTACGTTACTGTGAACGGAGTGAACAGTAACGTATGGGAACTTTTTTATTCCTTATGTGTCCCTCTGACTACTTTGATTCCACGTTCTTCTATCATATTGCAAATCTGTGTCATCCTTGGACATTCATGCTTTCCATCCGGGAGACGACAGACACCAACGTGGATGGTACTGATTTTTTCACTGACCAGTCTGTCTATCTTTTCCAGGATTCCTTTGTCTTCTATGGGTTCTATCGGGTTGGCGCCTTTGCATCCGTTACAGGTCATCATTGCTGCCAGACAGGTATCTTCCGGATAATCCTGAAAGAAATCAGTTCTGTTCTGAAATGCTGCCAGGCATCCAACTCTGGCGCATACATTATTAGAATGAATACACGTCAAAATTCCTATTTTATTCATCTTTTTTCTCCATATATAGCAGGCCAGAGTCAAAAATTTTCCTGACTCTGGCCTGTCAATACTCATATTATAAAAATAAAATATGCATCTTCCCGCGGCTGTCATTTACCACTTCCGAATCTACCTGGTAAATCCTTTTAATCAGCTCCGAAGTGAGTACTTCCTGTGGAGTTCCATACCCCTCCAGCACACCATCTTTCAATACATAAATCTTGTCACAATATGCCGCCGCAATATTCAGGTCATGGATAGCTGATATTACAGTTACGTTAAGTTTCTTTACCAGTTCCATCAGCATGATCTGATGTGTGATATCCAGATGGTTAGTCGGCTCATCAAGGATCAGTGCAGGTGTCTGCTGTGCAAGTGCTCTTGCCAGAATAACCCTCTGCTGCTCTCCACCTGACAGCGTAGAAAATGTGCGATCCGCAAATGCATCCATCTGTACCGTTTTCAGTGCTTCTTCAACAATCCGGTAATCTTTTGCATTATCCCGTTCCAATGCTTTCTTATGAGGTGCACGTCCCATCAACACGACTTCCCGTACGGTAAAATCAAAGTTGTAGTAATTGTGCTGTGCCACAACTGCCATTTTTCTGGCGGAGCTTTTTACGCTCATGGAATGGAGTTCTTCGCCGTCCAGATAAACGGCACCTGCATCTGGCTTCAGGATACGGTAGATGCATTTTAATAATGTAGATTTTCCGCTTCCGTTTGGTCCGATGATCCCTACCAGTTCCTTATCCTTTGACTCTATGGAAATTCCCTTCAGTATCTGTCTGGCGTGAAATCCGACCTGAATATCTTCTGTAGTGATCTTCATTACTTACTACCTCCAAATCCATAGGATTTCCGCACAAGCAGATAAATAAAGCACGGAGCACCGATAATGGATACCAACACACCGATCGGCATCTCAGAATTCTTCAGGATCACACGACATGCCACATCACACCAGATCAAGAACGATGCACCAAGCAGTGCACTTAATGGCAATAATCTTCTGTGGTCTGTTCCAAAAAGGATTCTGATCACATGAGGGATCACAAGTCCTACAAAGCCGATCACACCTGCACAATATACTGCAAACCCGATCATTACAGAAGCAACGATCAAATAAAAAGTTCTCAGCCTGTGCAAATCAGTTCCCAGTGTGATCGATACATCATCTCCTAACAGCATCAGATTCAAATTACGATATTGCGTCCAGAAAATAATTACACAGATCAATGTAACAGGAAGCATTACACCTACTCTGCTCCAGCTTGCGCCTGCAAGGCTTCCCATCGTCCACTTCATTACTTCTGTTGCTGCATTTTTGTCATTGGTGATATAGATAACAAAATTGGAAAAAGCAGAACATACCGCACTGACGGCCATTCCGGCAAGGATCAGTTTAGCAGAAGTAGCTTTTCCGCCCATGTTTGCAATGGCAATTACTGCAAAAGAAGTGACCATTGCACCAATAAATGCAGGAACACCAACTGAGTTTCCACCGAGAAATCCACCAACTCCAAGCATGATCGCCAGTGTTGCACCAAGGGATGCACCGGATGAAATACCAAGTACATACGGATCTGCCAGTGGGTTCTGGACAATCGCCTGCATAACTACGCCACAGACGGAAAGAGCCATTCCAACTGCCAGAGCCAGCAGGACTCTGGGCAGCCGGATCAGCCACACAACATCGTGAACTGCGCCTTCTGCATAGGCGGACAGGCTTTTGATATGAAACAATTTATATGCAATGACACTGTAAACATCTTTCAGTGACAGATCTGCATTTCCAAAAGTGATTGCTGCAAGAATGGAAAAAATCAAAAATGCCGCAAGCCCGATAAGAACTGCCACATACATGGATGTCCTGAGCACACTGCCTTTTTTTGTCTGTGAAACCTGTTCTTTCACTGTTATGTCCTCAATCAGTCAAGATTCACATCCGGATATAATCCTTTTGCGAAAGTTTCAATACCATCCTGTGTACGTGTTGCACTTGCGTACATTTCACTGAGCATGATCGGATAAACACGACCGTTCTTTACAGCGTCAAGGCTCTGAAGTGCTTCGTCATCCTTGATAACGGCAAGCTGGCTTTCTTTTACAGTTTCCGGATCATCACCTGCATATGGCATGTATACAACAAAAATCACATCAGGGTTTGCTGCAATGATATCTTCTTTTCCTGCTGTAGAAGCATCCGGGTTTGCCAGAGTCGCACCCAGTTGTGTTACCATATCTCCACCAAGGCTCTTTGCACCATAGTTTGTGATATCTTCTCCAAGAGGTTCCAGAACCATTACGCTTGGTTTCTCTTCTACATCTGCTGTTGCTGTAAGAGTTTTATCGATCACTGCCTTTGCATCATCTACGATTGCCTGTGCTTTGTCCTGTACATCAAAAATCTTTCCAAGATTTAAGATGTCTGTAAATTCATTTTCCAGAGTTCTGTCTCCGTCAGGGCGTGTGTTTGTGTTGTAATAAGTGTTGCAGCCTTTATCGATCCAGTCTGTTACATTTCCGAGATTTTTATCAGAAAACAGGGAGCTCCAGGATAAGATCATGTCTGGCTCCAACATCGTTACAGTCTCAAGGGATGGGGTAAATTCATCAAGATAATTTGTTTTTGAAAATGCATCTTTAAGTTCATCCGGAACTTCATTGTCAAGACCTGCAGTAGCTACCAGACGGTCTTCCAGGCCAAGTGCAAGCATGGTTTCAATGCTTCCCTGATATACAGCAAGAACTTTCTCCGGTGCCTTTTCATAGGTTGTTTCGATTTCATTTCCATCATAATCATAGGTTGTGATGGTCAGAGGATATTCTGTCTTTGTACCTTCTGCGTCTGCTGTCTTATCTGCATCTGCTGAATCCTGTGCGTCTGCATCTTCCTGTGTATCAGAGTCTGCATCTGCTGCCGGCTGATTGTCCTCTTTGATTGTCTCAGAGTCTGCTCTCTCTGCTGCAAAAGCTGCCGGAGCTGCGGAAACTGCCATAGCTGCTGCCATCATAATTGCCATGATTCTTGTGGATAAATACCTGTTTTTCATTTGACTTCCTCTCTTTTCGTATATGTTATTTACCTGTTCGTGTAACCGAAAAGATGGGACTTCAGAAAAAGTAAAATAGAAGTGATAAAAATAACGGATACTTTTTACGGAAGCTCCTTCTTTACACTGTCAGGCAGGTTTCCTGACTCACAGATCACAGAAAGTTTCCACAAAATAAAAACTGATACAACATCCATGCTTCAGCAGTTCATGAATGTTGTATCAGAAATATTTCCAGATACTCTCTGGCAGCCGGATTCCGCCTTCTCACATATTTATGCAATGACATATTACAATCCCGCTTTTTTCTGTATACAGTGGCCGCAACCGTTCAGGCATTTCACCTGATTCCCTCTCACATTATCATACACAAAATCTGCATATGATAATGTTCACTTAACAGCTTATTCAATTACGCTGATACAATTTTAGCACACTGCTTTTATAATTACAACTATATTCGAGACACATCAGAATTCTTTCTTCTCCATAAGCCGGACACCAATCCAAAAAGACCCCATATATACAATTACTGTAAATAATACAACTCCGGCCAATACCATTCCCCGGTTCAGTCCATTCAGCCATGCATCGACTGCGTCTGCTGAAAGTCCCATTGTTTTTATCAGAATATAAACTACGGCAAATATAATAGCCCACATGACCATTGCAATATAACGTCCTTTTTCCGCTCCAAAATGTATTACAAGCGGGAGCGATACCGCCAGCATAAGAAGTGCCAGTGGAATGTATATCAGGCTGCCAATGATAGTCTCACTCAGACACCCCTGAAGTTCTGCCACACCTTTGCAGATTACTCCCGTTATCGTTGCAATTCCCCACGCTACAGCCGTAAGCCCTGCTCCCAGCAGATATTTTTCCGCCACATACTGTTTTCTGGTAACCGGCAAGGTCATAAGAAACGCAAGACCATTATCAAACTCATCATAACTTATAGTCGTAATGGCAAAAATTGCTGTGACAATCGTAAAATATCCTGTAGCAAAACTGACGCTCCCGCTTCCTGCCAGATTCAGGATGACTCCCATTACAACAACCAGGATAAAAAACTGTTTCTGCTGTTTCATCAGTTCTATATCCTTTACAAATAATCCCTTCATACCTGTTCCTCCATCATCACTACCAGATCATCAATCTTTCCATTCTCAATTACAACATCCGGATAATTTTCCATATAAAATTGTTTCTGGTTTGTCAGACACCTGTATCCATAAGCTTCTTTCCGGATCTTAATAAGGTATTGCTGATCCAGTTTTTCGTACTCTTCTTCTGAAACTTTAAGAACTGCATAATCTGACAGCAGTACATCTGTATCCTCATGAAGGATAATTTTTCCGGCATGGATCATATAAAAATCGTCACAAAGACTCTCCAGATCTGATGAAATATGCGAACTGATCAGAATAGAACTGCTTTCATTTTCTTCCATATATTCTCTCAGCATGTTCAGCACCTCATCCCTGGCAATCACATCCAGACCAACTGTGGGCTCATCCAGAATCAGCAGTTCTGCCTTATGGCTTAATGCTGCCAGTACTTTAAACTTTGCTTTCATGCCAGTGGAAAATTCTTTGATTTTCTTGTCTGTGGGCAGATTGAATCTTCTGCACTGCTGCAGAAATTCCTCTCTGTCAAAATCCGGATATATGCTTTTCATAATATTGGCCACGCCCGCTGCTGTCAGATACATACTGAAGCCTGAATCTGCAAAAACAACTCCCAGTTTCTGCTTATCCTCCGGCTTAAGCTCTTCTGCCTTTTTCCCAAAGACCTCTATCTCTCCGCCATCCGGATGAATCAGGCCAAGCAAAGCCTTAAATGTGGTGGATTTCCCGGAACCATTTCTTCCAATAAGTCCTGTAATCATCCCAGGCTGTACTTCCATAGAACAGTCCAGCGAAAAACCTCTGTAATTTTTCTGCAAATGACTGATTTTCAACATGTCTTAGTCCTCCATGATCATTTCAAAAAGATTTCTGATTTCCTCATCGTTCAGTCCACATCTTCTGCCCTTCATGATTGCCTGCTCCAGATCATATTCTACTTCTTTGAGCTGTTCTTCCCTCATCAGGTTTTTATTTGTGGCTGCAACGTAGGTTCCTTTTCCATGAACAGTGACGGTAAATCCCTCTTCTTCCAGATTGTCGTAGGCTTTCTTCACAGTCAGGGCACTGATCTTCAGTTCCTTTGACAAACTGCGTACTGAAGGTAATACAGTGTCCGGCTGTAACTCTCCTCTGATAATCGCAGACTTAATCTGGTCTATGATCTGTTCATAAATAGGTACCATGGATGAATTATTGATTATTATATGCATATGTTTCTCCTCCATCTACAAACAGTATATAACAGTGCATAACTGTTGTCAACTGTTTTATACTGTTATACATGATATTTATTTGCTTATAATCAAAAATGGATATTCAACCTTATTTCCGGCAATCTTTCACAATCGCCTTCTCATAAAATTGAATATCCATATAACCTTAATCTAACTCTGTTTTTTCGAATTAACTTTTAGTGGAAGTCTTATGGTTACAACTGTGCCTTCTTCCAGCTGTGAGCTTATGGTAACCCCATATTTCTCTCCATAAATCATACGAATCCTTTTATTTGTATTTCTGACGCCTATACTCTTTCGCTCTTTATTCAGAACCTCTTTCAAATCTTCCTCACAGATTCCACATCCATTATCCTCTACATAAAAAAGAATATCATTTTCTTCTTCCTCTGCTGAAATCCAGATCTTCCCGGAATCCTGATAATTTTTAAATCCATGCACAATGGCATTCTCTACAAACGGCTGCAGAAATAACTTTGGAACTTCCAGACTTCTTAAATACTCCGGTATATCCATACTCACTTCAAATTGATCCTGATATCTTTTCTGCATAATTCCAATATACCGTTTAAGCCAGTCCAGATCCTCCCACAGCGGAACCAGAACATCACCATTCTGGCTGGTATACTGAAGCATTCTCGACAGATCCAAAAGCATTTTGCTGGCATTTTCCTGTTCTCCTTTAAGGCATACCCAGTTAATGATATTCAGCGAATTATAGAGAAAATGGGGATTCATCTGTATATTTAACGACATGATCTCCGTGTCTCGTTTCTGGATCATCATCTCATATTTCTCATGAACCAACATCTGCAGGTTCTGATTCATTTCATTCAGTTTTTTATAAAAAAACGCAAACTCATCCCTGTTGTCATATACAATTCTTGCAGTAAAATTACCCTCTCCTGTTTTCTCTATCATGTGCAGCGGTTTATAAACTTTTTTCCCAATCTTTCTGGAAATAAGAACAGCCGTAGTAACAGATAAAATAATTTCTATAGTTACCAGAATCAATATTGCCCTGGTAAGATCTGTAGCAATATTCTTGCTGAAAACATTAACTGGAATCATGGCAAGTGTATACCATCCCGTCACCATACTTTTGGAATAGGTTACGATATATTCCTGATTATTTGCACCGTAGTATTTTACAGTTCCTTTATTCTCCGTAATTCCCATATCAGCTGCAGTTACATTTCGAAACAGCTTTGATTCATTCTCACCGTAAGGACCAACAACACTGCCATCTTCACTCATGATATAATAAAGAATCTGAGAATTTGCCTTTGTATACTTTTTCAGCATATTATTCAGATTATCCTCTGTAAAATTAACCACCAGATACATTTGATCAGTCTTATTTTCCAGATGTTCAATATGTCCTGATTCTACTCTGCTTAACTGCAGCTTTCTGACAGCCGTAAATACATGCTCATATTCCAGAAAATCTCTCGGCATATCTTCAATTGAAAACATGTCCATATAATTATATGCCGGAATCCACACAAGTTTTCCATTTGCCTCATCTGCTGCTTTCTGTATTTTAGAACCCATAAAGCTATAATTTGGATAATAGTTCTTTTCCTTTTCGCCAAACTGATAATACGGAGTCACAATATGCGTAGAATAAACCGTGTTATTCCACGGCAGATAGTCCAACAAAATTTTTGAAATTTCCTGACTGGCACTTTCAAGCTGCATACTGTCAGACGTATCCAGATTCTGAAATATTTTATAAATTCTCGTATCTACATTTATTTTTAATGAAAATTCCTCAATATAATCCAACTTTTCATCCAGAATATCACTGACATTCTCAGCATTTTGCCACATTTGTTTTTCTGACTGCCTGATCAGTTCCTGTTTTGACAAATGGAAGATAAATAAACCCAAAAGCACAACAGGAATAATGGAAATACAAATAAATGAACTAATCAGCAGAGTTTTAAATTTTGTATATTTTAATTTTTCCATCATCACCCAACTCTTTTGCGAAATTCTTCAGGTGTCATATTATGACGTTTCTTAAATGCCCTGTTAAAATAATTGGGATCCTTATACCCTACTTCCAATGCAATCTTCCTTACCTTATCAGAAGATGTTTTCAAAAGATTCTCTGCTTTCTCCATACGAATATCTGACAGGTATTCAGAAAAGGAAATTCCGAATCTCTGCTTAAATAAAGTACTGAAATACGAAGCATTAAAATGATACAATGCAGCAATCTGCTCCAGGCTGATCTCGTCCTGGTAATGTTCCTCTATATACCGCCTGCTTTCATCCAAAGGATTTGTCTCCTGTGAATCTGCTATTTCCCGGAAAGCGATTATATTTTTTATTAATTCCGCTGACCTTTTTTTCAATTCAGAATACCACTTACTTTCGATCAGACGATTATCCAATGCATTTAATTCTGACAAGTGTTCAGCTTTCAGATAGGGCTCCATATAACGTAAGATTCTGAAAAAAAAGAATACGATTTTTCTTTTAAAAATATCCGGCTGAACACTTTTATGCTCTGACAGAACCTCTGTTATTTTTTCAAAAATTGCTTCGCTTTTTTCCAGATTTCCTTCTTTTATAGAATTCAGAATTGCTTCACTGCCTACAGAATCCTCCTGCTTTTCATCAGACAGATATTTCTCTGCCTGCAAATATCTTTCTTCTTCATAAAAAGAATACTTCATCGCGGCCATAGCCTCTTCATATGCCTTGTTTCCGCAGCTTTCCATATCCGAATACAGAGAGCTGACTGCAAAATAAATTCTGTTTTTCTCAAGTACCAGGATATTTTGAATAAACTCCTCTATCTGAGTGATCTGTTCCTGTTCAATTCTTGATCCTGACAAGGCCAACACAGCCAGCAGATTTTCTGTTCCGTTGACCTGAAATGTAATTGACGATGTATCTATCAGATGTTTTTTTATAAAATACCCTATCTCCCGTTTCATCTCTTCATTAAGAATCAGATGCTGCTTATTGATCCGGATCAACATCAGATAGCCTTCCTGTCTCAGAGGAAACATCTCACTTAAGGGCTCCCATACCTTACGTCGTGTATGGTGGATATACTGATTCAGAAGCCACTCCATATATCCATATGCAGATTCCTTCAATCGTCGTTCCATCTGATCTACTTTTTGTTTTTGAACCTGATCCTGATTTTTTGATTTCTTTATTTTCTTAATGGCACGCTTTAACTCTTCTGCATCTACAGGCTTTAGCAGATAATCACTTGCATGAAACTGTAACGCCTCTCTTGCATAGGAAAAATCTGCATATCCGCTTACAATCACAAATGCAGTTTCTGGATAATCTGTTTTTACTTTTTTTTGCAGCTGTAAGCCGTCCATTTCTGCCATACGTATATCGCTGATCACAATCTCACAGGAAATATTATTCATGATCTCCATTGCCTCCTGACCATTTGATGCTTCCCACAGCATATCGTCCGGGCATATTTTTTCAAGAAGCATAATAAGTCCTTCTCTGTGAATTCGCTCATCATCTACTACTAATATATTGTACATTTTATCTCCTGTTCTGTCTGATATATACGTTTTGATTATAGCACAACAGGTGTGCATGAACAATTGCACACCTGTCTTTACAAATTCTATTTTTTTGTTCCGTGATACATCTTATCCAATGCATCGGCATAGTCTTCCTTGGAAAGAATCAGTACCGGTATTTCTGAAACCTTACACTGTTTTCCATCCGTCTCAAGACTTGCACTGATCACTCCTGCTGCCTGTGTTTTCTGTCCCTCCACATACAGGGTTACCTGTTTCATTTTATGCTGTGTATCCTGAGGGAAAGGATGCTCTGACAGCATCACGCTCTTCTCGCCTCCTGCCAGTTCATCTGGCAAACTGATGTAAAAACCAGCTACCTTATGGGTATTCTGTGGTACTTCTCCCACCATGCATACTGCCTTATTGTCTGAAAATACAGGTTGATAATCCCAGTGATAGAATTGTTTATACTGTACTTTCCATCCATCAGGAACTTCTATCTTCACTTCTGCATTTTTCCATTCTGTGTCTGTTGACTGGCTGATCAGATAACGGAATAAAAAGATTCCACAGTCTGAATTATAAAGTTTAGGCATGATAATTCCATATGGACTAAACAAAATTCCATCCTCTGTCATTGTGCTGCACTCAGCTCCTGCAATATCCGTTTCCTGCACAGCCATTGTCTCTGTAACAAACTCTTTCTCAACAAGAGCTCCTGCCAATACTAATTCCTCTACTTTTCTACATTCTCCCTGTGCACCTGCACCGTACTTACGTACTTCAAAAATAACCTTTATTGCTTCCTCATTATAGTTTTTAATATTATA
>NZ_JBWJVQ010000185.1:0-11948 GCF_056339875.1 Blautia sp. ZXY-1-C6 | reverse complement strand
AAATATCTTTATAAATTATATCAGTACTTTCTCAGATTCCCACAATTCTGAAAACAATGGCGATTCCCAGATAAGCCCACATCACCACATAGGAAATGTAGTCTCTGGACTCATAACGCAATGGCTTCATCTGGGTTCTGTTATCCCCTCCATGATAGCACCTTGCTTCCATGGCCATGGCCAGATCATTTGCTCTTCTGAACGCAGAAATAAACAGCGGAACCAGAAGCGGAATCATATTTTTTGCCTTCTGAATTATATTTCCGGTTTCAAAATCTGCGCCACGTGCAATCTGTGCTTTCATGATCTTATCGGTTTCCTCCATAAGGATTGGGATAAAACGCAGCGCAATAGACATCATCATGGCAATCTCGTGGATTGGCACATGAAGTTTATTTAACGGCCTGAGAAGTCGTTCCAGACCATCTGTAAGCTGATTGGGTGTGGTAGTCAGCGTCATAAGAGAAGAACCGATCACCAGATACGTCAGGCGGATGGCCATTCTTCCGGCCAGCTTCAGGCCCTCCTCTGTCACATGCAGGATTCCCCACTGCCAGAGAACCTTTCCGGGTGTCAGAAATATATTAAATACCACTGTGATCATAAGAAGCATCACGATTGCCTTCAGTCCCTTGAACATAAATTTCACAGGAACTTTGGAAAGAATGATCATCGCTGCCAGAAATATAGTTGCCACTGCATATCCCGGAAATGTATGGAATACAAAGACAGAGATGATGAACACCAGCGTACCCACCAGCTTTGCTCTCGGATCCATTTTGTGCAGAACGGAATCTGCAGGATAATACTGTCCTATTGTAATGTCTCGGATCATACTTCCTGCCCTCCCTCATTCTCTTCTTGTTCTGCAGACTTTTTATCCATTGTTTCCTTCTGAATGCTTAAATCTTCATCAGGCACATCTGAATGAGACTCTTTCGTCCCATCCTTAGTCAGATCAGCTTCCATCTCACTAATTAAGGTTTCTGCTTTGGCATTTTCTTTTTTCGACTGACTGTCTGAAACAGATTGTCTGTTACCGGACAATTTCCCGAGATTACATTTTCTTAAAACTGCAAGGATATTCTCTTTTGCCTCATCCACCGTTGTAGCAGTTACATCTACATCCAGGCCTTTTTCCTTCAACGCATGCATGATATAAGTAATCTGCGGTGCTGCAAGTCCCATGGCTTCCAGCTCTCTGTAATGAGCAAATACTGCTTTGGGAGCATCGTCATATGCGATTTCTCCGTCATTGACTACGATCAGTCTCTCCGCATATTTTGCAATATCCTCCATGCTGTGGGATACAAGGATAATGGTAATCCCTCTTACTTTATGAAGCTCTGCGATCTGGTCAAGGATATCATCTCGTCCTTTCGGATCCAGACCTGCAGTTGGCTCATCCAAAATAAGAATTTTCGGATTCATTGCCAGTACACCGGCAATAGCAACTCTTTTCTTCTGTCCGCCGGAAAGCTCAAAAGGGGATTTACTGAAATTTTTCTCCTTGAAACCTACGTGCTGCAGTGCTTTCTTTGCTTCTACTTCTGCCTCTTCCCTGGATAATCCCTGATTCATGGGACCAAAGCATACATCAGAAAGCACATCATTCTCAAAGAGCTGATGCTCCGGATACTGAAATACAAGACCAACCTCGCTTCGCAGGGCACGACGATCATATTTCTCTCCCCAGATATCCTCTCCATTATAAGTGATCGTACCGGAAGTTGGACGGATCAGCGCATTGAAATGCTGGATCAGTGTAGATTTCCCACTTCCTGTATGTCCGATAATTCCGATAAACTGTCCGTCCGGAATAGAAAGATTGATATCTTTCAGCGCATGGATCTCATAGGCAGTTCCCGGACTGTAGGTATAAGTTACATTTTTTAATTCTATTGACATAAGGCATTCACCAGCTCCTCTGTAGTCAGTATTCCCTCCGAAACATCCACTCCGGCTTTATGAAGTTCGTGTGCCAGAAGTGTTACCTGCGGCACATCCAGTCTGTATTCTTTCAGAGTTTCCACCTGTGAGAAAATCTCTCTGGGTGTTCCCTGCATCACCACTTCTCCGTTGTCCATAACATATACCTTGTCCGCATGAACAACTTCTTCCATATAGTGAGTGATCAGAATGACTGTCACTCCTTCCCGTCTGTTAAGGTCACTGACTGCCTCAAGAACTTCCTTTCGTCCATTCGGATCCAGCATTGCAGTTGGCTCATCCAAAATGATGCATTTCGGACGCATTGCCATGACACCGGCAATTGCAACTCTCTGCTTCTGTCCGCCGGAAAGTTTATTCGGAGAATGATAACGATAGGATGTCATTCCTGTTTTTTTCAGGCTCTCATCTACACGCTCCCAGATTTTCTCTGTGGGCACACCCATATTCTCCGGTCCGAACCCTACGTCTTCTTCTACTACAGTTCCTATGATCTGATTGTCAGGATTCTGAAAAACCATGCCCGCTTTCTGTCGGACTTTCCATAATTCCGGCTCTTTAGACGTGTCAATCCCATCTACCCACAAAGTTCCTTCCGTCGGAAGCAACAGCGCATTCAGGTGCTTTGCAAGAGTAGATTTTCCGGAACCATTATGTCCCAGAACAGCCACGAATTGTCCGGCTTCAATGTCCAGGTTTACATCATTGACAGCACGCTGCGTATCCTGCACGTTACCATCTTCATCATACTTGAGATAGTCAAATCCCAGCTTGAATGCCTTGATAATTCCCATAATATTTTTTGTCCTCGTATTTTGTCTGTCTGCTGCTTATTTTCACAGGAAAAGAATCCCGTCAGTAAACAGCGAATATTTATTTTTTCAGGCTTCTTCAGTAGCTGCCAGTCCGGTCAACTCGTCAATCAGAGCCCAGATCTCATCTCTTCCCTGCTTCGTCTCAGCAGAGAAAGGAATAATAATGCCATCTTTGCTCAGCTTCAGCCCTTCTTTGATTGCTTTGATATTTTTCTGAACCTGGCTTCGTTTGAGCTTGTCAAGCTTCGTTGCAATAATGATCGGCTCATAGCCATTGTTCAGAATCCAGTCATACATCATCTTGTCATTTGCAGATGGATCATGACGGATATCAATAAGAAGGAAAACCGCCTTCAGGTTTTTGGATGTATGAAGATATCTTTCGATCATCTTGCCCCATTTTTCCTTCTCAGACTGTGAAACCTTTGCGTATCCGTAACCAGGGAGGTCTACCAGATACATGGCTTCATTGATATTATAAAAGTTAATGGTCTGTGTTTTTCCCGGCTGTGCACTTGTTCTGGCAAGAGATTTCCGGTTCATCAGCCCGTTGATCAGAGATGATTTTCCCACATTTGATTTTCCTGCAAATGCAACCTCCGGTCTGTTGGTGTCCGGGAGTTTGCTGGTAATACCGCATACGATATCTAATGATACATTCTTAATAACCATTGATTTCCTCTCTTTTTTCACAACAAATGGTCAATCTTTACTGACTGACCATTTATTTTATACCAGTGCCTTATTAAGCACTTCCTTCATCGAACTTACAAAGGTAATGGTAAGTCCGTCTGTGATTTCCTTATCTAATTCCTGAATATCCGGTTTGTTTTCTGCCGGCACTAACACCTCTTTGATCTTAGCATATTTTGCCGCAAGAAGTTTTTCTTTCAAACCGCCGATCGGAAGAACTCTTCCTCTCAGTGTGATCTCACCGGTCATTGCAAGGTCTGCCCTTACCGGCTTCTTAATAATTGCGGAAAGGATTGCAGTTGCCATGGTAATACCTGCGGATGGTCCGTCTTTTGGTACTGCCCCCTCCGGAATATGCACATGAATATCGTTTTCCTGGAAAAATTCCGGCTCAACTTTATAGTCAGAAGCAATGGAACGAATATAAGTAATACCTGCCTGTGCAGACTCTTTCATAACATCTCCCAACTGTCCGGTAAGCATCAGCTCACCCTTGCCGGGCATTACATTGACTTCAATCTGCAGTGTATCGCCGCCCACCTGTGTCCAGGCAAGCCCACGGGAAATACCAATCTCATCTTTCTTATTTGCCATAAGATAGTTAAAATGCTCTTTTCCAAGAAAATCTGACAGATTCTTTGAAGTCACTGTAACTTTCTTTTTATCTTCTTCCATGATCAGACGTGCAGTTTTTCTGCATATCTGTCCGATGGTTCTCTCCAGGTTTCGAACTCCGGCTTCTTTTGTATAATTGTTGATGATCTTCTTAAGAGCCGCTGACTGGATTGTCAGTTTACCTTTCTCGATACCGTTCTCTTCCATCTGCTTCGGAATCAGATGTTCCTTTGCAATATGTTCCTTCTCATTCTCAGTATAACCTGCGATCTCGATCAGTTCCATACGGTCAAGAAGTGGTCTCGGAATGCCCTGAACATCGTTTGCAGTTGCAATAAACAGTACTTCTGAAAGATCCTGTGGAACCTCTATATAATGATCCATAAATCTGCTGTTCTGTTCCGGATCAAGCACCTCAAGAAGTGCCGCAGAAGTATCTCCTTTATAATCACTGCTGGTCTTGTCAATCTCATCCAGAAGCATCAGAGGATTGCTCACTCCTGCCTGCTGTAATGCTGCAGTGATCCTTCCCGGCATTGCTCCTACATAAGTCTTTCTGTGGCCCCGGATCTCAGCCTCATCTCTCACACCGCCCAGACAGATACGTACATATTTCTTATGCATTGCTTCTGCAATCGATCGGGCAATGGAGGTTTTACCTGTTCCGGGAGGTCCTACCAGACAAAGGATCGGACTTTTTCCCTTATGTGTCAGTTTGCGGACGGAAAGGAACTCCATCACACGCTCCTTCACATCTTTCAGACCGTAATGACCTTCCTGAAGTACTTTCCATGCTTCTTTCAGATCATCAGAATCTGTGGATTTCTTCTCCCACGGAAGTGCCAGCATGGTCTCAATATAACCACGCAGTACTGCATTCTCAGATACATTGCTGTTGGTATTCTTAAATCTCTCGATTTCTTTGCTGATCTTCTCTTTTACCTCATCGCCGGCCTGAAGTTCCTGGAGTTTCTTCTTAAACTCCTCTGCGTCATCCGCAGTATTATCCTCACCCAGTTCCTCACGTATCAGTTTCAGCTGCTCTCTGAGAATATATTCTCTCTGATTCTTATCAATTCTGGCCTTCACTTTTTTCTGGAGATCTCTGCCAATCTGCATGATCTCAATCTCATTTCCAAGGATTGCACCCAGAACTTCATAACGTTCCTCCAGTGTAAGTGCCTCCAGAATCTTCTGCTTATTCTGATAAGATAAAGGAATATTTACGGCAATCTGCTCAACCAGTTCCTCAACATTATCTATATTTAAAATCTGTGCTACCAGCTCTTTGCTGACTTTTCCATTTTCCATGCAGTATCTGTGGAATAATTCCTTAAGGCTTCTGTGCATGGCTTCCATCACTGGTTCCGGCATCTGCATTTCTTCTTCATCAACAGGTGTGATCTCACTTCTGATAAACGGAAACTCCTGCTCAAATTTCACAAGTGTGGCTCTTCCCGTTCCCTCTACAAGTACCCGCAAAAGATTCTGCGGAAGTTTCACAACCTGTTTGATATAGGCAATGGTTCCTACATGATATACACCTGCCAGATCCGGTGATTCCACCTCAGGATCAATCTGAGTAACCAGAAAAATCTTCTGGTCATGAAGCATGGCAGCTTCAATCGCCTTGACAGAACGCTCCCTGCTCACATCAAAATGAACGATCATCCCGGGAAGGATGGTAGTCCCCCTGAGAGCGATCGCAGGCAGCACTATATTCTGATTTGTCATTTATTGTTCAGTCCCTTTCATCAGGCTGTTTCCGGTTTATCCTTCTTGTGTGTCCGGGACGTTCTTCTGCTTCCGGCTGTCTTCGCCTGTGCAGGAGTTTCTCCGCGGACGATCTCCGGCTCACCGGTGCCATCTACTACATCTTTGGTAATTGTACACTTGCGGATCGTGTCATCTGACGGAATCTTATACATCAGATCCATCAGTGAACCTTCCATGATCGCACGCAAACCTCTGGCTCCTGTCTTACGTTCCAGAGATTTCTTTGCGACCAGTTCAAGTGCATCATCTTCAAAATCAAGTTCAACACCATCCAGTTCAAATAATCTGTGATACTGTTTGGTAAGTGAGTTCTTCGGCTCTTTCAGAATACTGATCAGCGCATTCTCATCCAGCGCATCCAGAGTTACAACTACCGGCACACGACCGATAAACTCAGGAATCAGACCGAATTTGATAAAGTCTTCCGGCATTACATCCTTCAGGATCTCACCTACATTTCTGTCTTCCTTAACAGAAACCTCTGCACCGAAACCGATGGACTTGGTATCCTGTCTGGACTCAATGATCTTCTCGATTCCGTCAAAAGCACCGCCGCAGATAAACAGAATATTTGTTGTATCAATCTGAAGAAACTCCTGATGAGGATGCTTGCGGCCGCCCTGAGGCGGAACACTTGCCACTGTACCTTCCAGAATCTTCAGAAGTGCCTGCTGTACGCCTTCACCGGAAACATCGCGGGTTATGGATGGATTCTCAGATTTTCTTGTGATCTTATCAATCTCATCAATATAGATAATTCCGTACTGTGCACGTTCAATATCATAATCTGCTGCCTGAATGATCTTGAGAAGAATATTCTCAACATCCTCTCCTACATATCCGGCTTCTGTCAGTGTGGTAGCATCTGCAATAGCAAACGGTACATTCAGAAGTCTGGCAAGTGTCTGAGCCAGCAGAGTTTTACCTGAACCTGTAGGTCCAAGCATCAGAATATTACTCTTCTGAAGCTCTACATCAGAATTTTTTGACGCAAGAATTCTTTTATAGTGATTATAAACAGCAACGGAAAGAGCCTTTTTTGCTGCATCCTGACCAATTACATAATCATCCAGAACTGCATGGATCTCTTCCGGTTTTAACAGATTAATATCAGAATTCAAAACCTCGTCATCATAAGGATTTAATTCTTCCTCCATGATCTCTGAGCAGATGCCAATGCACTCGTCGCATATAAATACTTTACCATCCGGACCTGCGATCAGTTTTCTTACCTGATCTTCTGTCTTCTGGCAAAAGGAGCATCTTACTTTTCCTTCTCTCATTTTTTCTGCCATGAATTTATGTCTGTCCTTTCTCTATACTAACTAATAAGACTCCTGTGACGATTCACAGGAGTCTTATCTTTCGCATTATTTATGCATGACTACACCGTCAATCAGTCCATATGCCTTTGCTTCTTCAGCAGTCATATAGTTGTCCCGGTCTGTATCACGCTCAACAACTTCTATCGGCTGACCGGTATTTGCAGCCAATAACTCATTTAAAGTTCTCTTTGTCTGTGCGATATGATCTGCCACGATCTGGATCTCTGTTGCCTGTCCCTGCGCACCGCCGGATGGCTGATGGATCATGATAGTGGAATGCGGAAGAGCAAATCTCTTTCCTTTTGCACCGCCTGCCAGAAGAAAGGCACCCATGCTGGCAGCCATTCCAAGACAAATGGTAGAAACATCGCATTTAATATACTGCATGGTATCATAGATTGCCATGCCGGCTGTTACGGAACCGCCCGGGCTGTTGATATACAGCTGAATATCTTTACCAGGATCTTCTGCTTCCAGGAAAAGAAGCTGTGATACGATCAGTCCTGCACTCACATCATTTACTTCCTCACCAAGAAAAATGATTCTGTCCTTCAGAAGCCTTGAATAGATATCATAACTTCTCTCTCCCCTGCTTGTCTGTTCAATGACATAAGGTACTAAACTCATATAAACGCCTCCATTTACGCGGCTGACTTTTTTCCGAAAGAGGCAGACATCTGAGCCTGTCTCTTTCCGGTTCTTAAAATTCGATTACTTTAAAATTAAACTTCCTTAGCAGCGTCAGCGATAACAGTAACTGCTTTCTGTACAGCCATGTCTTTCTTCATCTGCTCAAGTTCACGCTCTCCAAGTAATTCTTTTAACTTGTCAGCTTCCATTTTGTATGCTTCAGCCATCTTGGAGATCTCTTCATTTACTTCTTCCTCTGTTGGCTGAATGTTCTCAACTTCTGCTACTTTCTCAAGAACCAGTCTTGTCTGGATTCTCTTTAATGCCTGTGGTTTCATGTCTTCCATCATCTTGTCAGCAGTCATGCCTGTGAACTGGAAGTACTGATCCATGGATAATCCCTGAGACTGCATTCTTCTGCTGAAATCATCAAGCATCTGACGACACTGTGTCATAAGCATAGCTTCCGGAATATCCATCTGTGCATTTTCGATTGCTTTATCTACTGCTGCATCTTCTTTTGCACGTTTTGCTTCGTCTGCTTTTTTATCTTCAAGGTTTGTTTTTACATGCTCTTTGTACTCTGCAAGTGTATCGAACTCAGAAACATCTTTTGCAAAATCATCATCCAGTTCAGGAAGTTCTTTTGCTTCGATCTTCTTAACTGCGCATTTGAAGATTGCTTCTTTACCTGCAAGTTCTTTTGCCTGATATTCTTCAGGGAATGTAACTTTTACGTCTACATCATCGCCAACTTTAGCACCAACAAGCTGTTCCTCGAATCCCGGGATAAATGTGTTGGAACCAAGTGTCAGAGGATACTCTGTAGCCTGTCCGCCATCGAAAGGTACTCCGTCTACAGATCCTTCGAAGTCGATTGTTACGATATCATTTAACTGAGCTGCGCGGTCTTCTACGCTGATTGTTCTGGAGTTTTTCTCCTGCTCTTTCTTGAGTTCAGCTTCTACGTCTTCGTCTGTTACTGTGATTTCAGTTTTCGGTACTTCTACACCTTTGTAATCACCTAATGTAACTTCCGGTTTAACAGCAACTTCTGCTGTGAAGATGAATGCTTTTCCAGGCTCAGCCTGTGTAATGTCGATTGTCGGCTGGGAAACGATCTCAAGTTCGCATTCAGCTAATGCTTTGCTGTAGTGTTCCGGAATCAGAGCGTTAACAGCATCTTCAAGGAATACTCCTTTGCCATACATCTGCTCGATCATTTTTCTTGGAGCTTTTCCTTTACGGAATCCAGGGATGGAAATTCTTCCTTTTGCTTTCTGGTATGCATTCTGCATTGCTTTTTCTAAATCTTCAGCGGCAACTTCGATAGTAAGTTTAGCCATGTTTTTTTCCATTTTTTCCACCTGTAAACTCATGTTACAATGTTCCTCCTTAAATTCAGGTTATATTTTGCGACTGGTTTTTCAGCTGCGTTATATCATTCACAGTTTTTACCTATTTCTATATATTCAAGTCTGAGCTCCGCTCCCACCATTGCAGAAGCGGGAGAGTTACTGTTCACTCTGTGTCAGTAACGCAAGAAGTCTGTTTATAACTCAATTATATATTTACAGTCATTGTAGCAGTATAGCACAAAAAATCCAAAAGTGCTAGTGTTTTTTCGCATAAAAATAAGGGTTTTGGGATGTTTTAACGTGTGTAAACTACAGATTCTGCGATTTCTTTTGCTTTTTCTTCATTTTCGAGCTGTGAAATTAGGGAGAGTGCGAAGTCTACAGCCGTTCCCAGGCCGCGGCTGGTGGTTATGTTTCCGTCTACTACTACGCTGTCTTCACTTGTTACTGCGCCATCTTTGGAGAGAACTTCCATGAATGACGGATAGGAAGTTGCTTTGCGGCCTTTGAGGAATCCCAGTCCGGAAAATACGCTTGGAGCTGCGCAGATGGCTGCGATTTTTTTGCCTTTATTGTTGAAGTCTGTCAGGAGGTCGATGAGTGGTTTGTAACCGGCAAGGTATTTGGTTCCCGGCATTCCTCCAGGAAGAACGAGCATGTCGGCGTCGGCGAAGTCGGTTTCAGCGAATATGGCGTCGGTGAGCATGGTGATGCCGTGGGATGTCTGGATCCGGGTGGTTTCTTTGATAGATACGGTTTTGATGTCGATTCCGGCGCGGCGAAGAAGGTCTACTACGGTTAAGCCTTCAATGTCTTCGAATCCATCGGCGAGGAAGATGTATACTTTTTTACTCATTTTTTGTGCCTCCTGGTTGTTGTATTTTTTAAGATTTTTATCTTGTTTTTCTGAAATGGATTATAGCATTTTTTATGGATAGTTACAATGTTTGTTTGGATTGGGTAGGGACACTGGGCAGGGACGCGCGAAGCCATCTGTCTCCTGGGGTTCAGTTTCGTGAGCCTAAGTAACTCTAAGGTTTGGTAAATCTGCTAAAAACATGAAAAAGAATGCAAAACTCGCTCCGTTGCAAACTTCGCTCAGACACGTTGCGATTCTTTTCCATAACGCAGATTTCCCAAACCTAAGAGTTACTAAGACTCGTCAAATTCACCCCAGGAGACAGATGGCTTCGCGCTGGGAACTGGCAAAATGTTACTTTTACCATATCTCTGGTTTCAGGTCTTTCGGTAATGGATTGGGATATGTTTCGCCGTTTAGAGTTTCTGTCAGTTCTTTTCTGGCTTGATTTGCCAGTTCTGGATTTTGTAAAAAATCCAGGGCAGTGAGAGCCATGATTTTGGCGGCGTAGAGCATTCCTTTGTGAGCTATTGAGGATTTGCCCTGGGCTACTGCCTGCCAGGAGTGGAGAGCGGTTCCTGCGGCGAATGTGGGGATGTTGAGGTGGACGGTTGGAACAATCCAGCTTACGTCTCCTACATCGGTGGAGTATTTGAGGTCGCTGTACAGATTTTGACAGGCGATTGGTTCGAAGATTGGGGTTTTCATTGCTTCCGGTGCTTTGGGACCAAAGTAGTCCCGGGCAATTGTAGGAAGTTGGTTTTTGTCCTGATCCGAGAGGGACTGCTGGAATTTTTGTGCGTAGGCATATTCCTGCTCTGTATATGGAATCGGGCCAAGTTTTTCCAAGTAGGTGTTCATATGGTCTGCAAGGATTTTACTGGAGATTAAATTGGAATAGGCAGCCACCTGACGGATTTCTACGGTAGTTTCGGTCATGAGGGCGGCGCCTTTGGCTATATTACATACACGGTTGTAGAGTTCTTTTACCTGAGTGATCTTCGGGGCGCGGATGGCGTAGAGTACTTGGGCTCTGGACTGGACTACGTTTGGGGCATCTCCGCCTGTGTCGGTGATGGCATAGTGGATTCTGGCTTCGTCTATCATGTGTTCACGCATGTAGTTTACGCCTACGTCCATTAATTCTACTGCATCCAGTGCGGAACGGCCTAATTCCGGGCACATGGAGGCGTGTGCCGGGGTTCCGTGGAATGTGAAGAAGACTCTGAAGTTTGCTTTGGTGCTTCCGTAGCATGCGCGTCGTCCCTGTTCCGGGTGCCAGCAGAGGGCGAGGTCACAGTCATCGAAATAGCCGTCGCGTACGAGAAACGCTTTGCCGCCTGCGTTTTCTTCGGCTGGGCAGCCGTAGTAGCGGATTGTTCCTTTCAGGTTGTGTTCTTTCATGAAGTCTTTTAATGCGATGACGGAAGCAAGGGTGCCTGTTCCGATAAGCTGATGACCGCAGCCATGACCACAATTATCAGTATGTCCTGAATCTGGATTTTGTTTCTTTTCTCTTTCCGGCACGCTTTCATATTTTGAATCTGATGTTTTTTCTTCCGGGATTCTCTCGGTAGTATCTGCTTTCTGCGAGAGTCCCGGCAGGGCATCAAATTCGCCAAGAAATCCTATAACCGGTTTTCCGGAACCGTATTCTGCAATAAATGCTGTTTCCTCTCCTGCCAGATTTGATTTTATGGAAAATCCCTCTTTCTTTAATGTCTGCTGAAGTAATTCAGAAGATTTATATTCTTGAAATCTCGGCTCCGCATACTCCCAGATTTTATCGCTGATTTTGGCATAATATTCTTTTTTATCTTCAATTTTTTCTGATATTTCTTTTATGTATTCATCCATATATTTTTCCTCTTGTCCCATGCTGTTTCCTACTTTCTTCTTCATTCCCCACAACATTTTTATCTATTTA
>NZ_JBWJVQ010000184.1:0-23134 GCF_056339875.1 Blautia sp. ZXY-1-C6 | reverse complement strand
TTCCCGCACTCTGTGCCTTCTGTATGGCATCTGAAAGTGCTCCACAGTCTCTTGCGATCACAACGATCACATCCACCTGCTTATTTATAAAGTATTCAATCTGACTGATCTGCTCTTTGACATCTGCACCTGCATCCTGCACATTTACCTCTGCTCCCAGTTCTCTGGCAGTCGCCACAAATACATCTCTGTCACGGATCCATCTTTCTATAACAAAAGAATCCACTGTAAGTCCGATCTGAACCTTATCCTCTTCCTTATTCTCTTCTGCTGTTTCTTCATTCTTATTCTGTTTTTGTTCTGAAGAGGAACCACATCCTGTCAGCAGTATCATCCCTGTACAAAATGCCAGTATTCCAAGCAGCAGCTTTCCGCAATTCTTTTTTGTCTTATATAATTTCATCAGCCTAACCTCTCTCTGAACTCACTAGGCGTAACTCCTTCATACTTCTTGAAAATCCTGCTGAAGTAATTGGGATCACTGTATCCTGACTGTGCACATATTTCCTTAATGGAAAGTCTGGAATCCTGCAGAAGTTCTCTGGCATTTTTCAGACGTATTTCTGTAAGATATTCAATAAAGTTCTTACCTGTTTCCTGTTTAAAAAGTTTACTGAAATAATACGGACTGATATCTACCTCTCTTGAAACATCATCCAGAGAAATATCCCTGCGGAAATTTTCATTGATATATTCCTTTGCTCTGTCAATAATACTGCTAGCTTCTTTTTCCTTGGAATTCTCCAGTTTCGTACAGATTTCTCTCGTCTTATCCAGAAACCACTTCTTCAGATTTTCTATATCCGTACAGGACTGAAGCTCCCGGATATAGCTTCTCCTGCTGTTAACATTATATTTCAAAGTTCCTGCAAAGAATGCCCTGCGTTCCGCATTCATCACCATCTCCAGGATTTTAATCTCAATGTCTTCTCTTGTGACGGCCTGCTGACTGTGCATCCATTCAAAAAATCCCTCTGCGCAGTTCATCGCTCCCGCAGCATCCTTCTCAAGGATCCTCTTCTGATATCTGATTTCCAGGTCTCTTGGATATTCCGCGTCATATTTCTGTGCCGCCGGTACATCCTCGATATGCACTACATGACTGATGCTCTCTCTCAGTGCGACCACCGCTTCCTTAAAAGATTCCTTCACGCTTCCAAGTTCTTTGACTCTTCCGATTCCACAGCGGAACATACTGTCGATCCGGTTTTCAAATTTATGTACCATATTTCTGGCTCTTGTGACAATTGCAACTCTGTCTTCGTAATCTTCTTTCGCATTTTCATAAGGAACAAGCAGTACGATCCTGTTTCCCATAATAGGACCTACAAGGCATTCAAAGAATCCCTGTGCGATTTCACGAAAAGTAGAATAAAATTTGTTTGCCTTTACACTTGCACCTACTGCATTACTGAGCACCCCATTTTCCATAGAATCTCCAAATTCTATGACCATCATATAACCGTATTTCTGATGGATATCAAGAAGCTGTGTATAATTATCCTGATAAGTAACAAAATCATCCTGCAAAAGAATATTATTGATATATCCACTCTCAATCATAGGTACCACTGTCTCCAGTTTCTCTCTGATCAGGAGATCATCGCTTCTCTTCTGCCGTATCTGATCTACCTTTGTCATCATCTTCGCGCAGGTTTCCAGAATTACTTTCTTATTTACAGGTTTTGTGAGAAATTCCTGAACTCCCAGGTTCACTGCTTCTTTTGCATAATTAAACTTATCATATGCAGTTATGATCACAAAAACTGCTGAACTGTTAAATTTCTGAATTTCCCTGATTGCCTGTATCCCGCTTATTCCCGGCATCTGAATATCCATAAAACAGATATCCGGCGGATATGCCTGTGCCATCTCCACCACAACTCTGCCTGACTTTGCACAGTGGATCTCACATTCATTTCCATATTCAGTTTCAATAATTTTCTTTAATGATTCCAGCATGATACCTTCATCATCTGCCAGCAAAATTCTATACATCTTCTCTCACTCCCATAACACTTCTCTTAGTTTTCCCGCACAGGTATATAGATCACCGTTTCCGTACCTTTTCCTTCACCTTCACTGTTAATTTCCATAAGCCCTGATTCCTCATAATAAAGCTCCAGACGGCTGATCACATTATTCATACCGATTCCTGTAGAATCACCTTCTTCATTTCTGCGCTCTCTGTTTCCTGACAGAACACCCTCTATCTGTTCCTGCGTCATTCCCTTTCCATTATCTTTCACGCTGATACGTATATAATCTGCATCTCCTGTAACTGTGAGATGTATTTTTCCTTCCCATTCAATGTCACGTATTCCATGATTGACTGCATTTTCCACAACCGGCTGCAAGATCATACTTGGCATACGCACATTCTCCAGTGATTCATCCACCTCCTTGCTGAAATGGATATCTCCGGCGAACCGGACATTCAGAATATAAATATAGTTATCAACAGCCTCCAGTTCTTCTCCCAATGTGGCGTCTTCCTGTCCTTTTTTTACATTATAGCGAAAAAAATCCGCCATTTTCTCTACAAAAATCCCGGTCTGCTCTGCATCCTCCATCATTGCAAGCTGTGCTCCTGCATTCAGGGAATTAAACAGAAAGTGCGGATTGATCTGTGACTGAAGATATTTCAGCTGTGCTTCTTTCAGATGATTTTCCATAAGAAGCTCCCTCTCCATCATCTGCTGCTCTTTCTCCATACTTGCTTTCGTCCTTGCCATATACAGATCAAGATTCTCTACCATTGTATTAAACGCTCTGGTTACTGTTCCCAGTTCATCCTGTGCATCTGTATCGTGCATCTTTACATGGAAATTTCCCTGACCTACCAGTTGTGCTGTCTCTGCCATATTGGAAAGGGGAACAAACATATTTCTGGTGGCCTGGATGAGCAGAAGCATTCCACCGGCTACAATTATGATCATAATAACTGAATTGCTTATCTCCAGATATCTCATCACTGCACGAAGTACTGCATAAGTACTGGAGTTCTCCTGAAACATCAGGTTATTCAGTTCGTCAATAGATGACTGGATATATCTGTAAAGCTTTGTTGCATCATCATATTTACGCTTATACTGCTCAACGTTCCTTCCTCGTTTGGCAGCTACCGTTTCCGCAGTACAGTCCAGATATGTTTCCGACATTTTCCGGATATTCCGTTCCAGAAGCTTTACGGAATCATTGATATTATCTTCATTAAGCTTCTCAAGTTCATTTCTGTATTTTGCCTCATTCTGATAATAATCAAGAAGTGTCTGAGAACTCTTAACCTTAAGATACTTATACATATTATCCTGTACTTTCTCAAATACCTGTGAAAGTTCGGTAAGCTCTGCATTACTGGCATAAACATTATCCATCTTTTGCATGGAATTATTAATCCGCACATAAAAAAGCATATTCATGGCAAAAAGAAGGACTGCAATCATACCCACCTCTATAACGATTTTACTGACCAGTGAAAAATCTTTCCAGCGTAGCTGCTTCATCCAGACACCCCCTTCCTTCTCATTTCCCGTACTACATCCTTGTCCAGAAAATTAATATCCACATTATAATAAGAATTGGTCCTTCCATCTTTCTGATATGCTGTCAGAGCCTCTATACTGTATCTGCCAAGCTGCTCTGTATCCACATCACAGGTAACAGAAATCACTCCCTTTTCTACTGCTGTAAGAATATCTTCAGAGCTGTAATATCCTATGATCGTAACCTTTCCTGCAAGATTAAAGTCCAGTACTGCCTGACGTGCGCATTCTGTAGTTTCCTCATCCATACACACAAGAATATCCGGTACTTTATCTCTCTGCTGAAAAATATCTGTTACCGCTTCTTCTGTCTCAAAAGTCCCTGTTAAGCGAAGATTTTTTCCTGTTATCTGGATATTTTGCGAAGGACCCGCCTTTGCCTGGACTGCGTTGCTAATCTGTGTATATATCTGGCTCTGGTTCATATCATCAATATTTTTCTTCAACAGAATAAGAATACTTTCCGTATCCTCAGTCACATATTCCGCTACCTTTTCGCCATAGACACTTCCAAGCTGATAATCACTGACACCCACGAAACTTTGACGCTTGCTGTGAACTGCATCTCCCATTACAGTAACAACCGGAATTCCTTTCTGAACAGCCTCATTTATCTTCGCTTCCAGTCCCTGCTCCCCACTATATTGCAGGATGATCCCGTCTGAATTTGAAGCAATACTCATATTCATATAATCAAGCTTACTGTAATCGCTCTCTCTTCCACTGCCTCTCAGTTCAAGAATTGCATCATTCTTCTGCGCCCATTCCTGTGCACAATCATAAACCGCTTGCCAGAAAGAAGAATTCGGACTGTCTACGATCATATCGTATTTATATCTACACATAACTTCATTCTTCTCTTTCAGACTACTCCCCCCGGACAGTCCCTCACAATAAGACTCTCCTATCATATAAAAAAGCACTAAAATTCCTGCCAGTGCAAAGAAAATCAGCAGTTTTGTCCGTTTCTTTTTCATCTCAATCTCCGTAAATTCTTTCTTCGATATTTTGCAGAATCTATTATACAATAAATCGGTATGAATTGCTTTCTTTTTTTCATATACTGTAATGATTACATCTGCCACCTGCTGTTTCTTTCGTTCTGACACAGATATTCATACTCTGTGTTCCGGAATCAGAGAGATATTTTTATGAGGAGTATCTTTGCATGAAGCGGACTTTAATATTTTTTGAAATATTATGCATGATTTTTTTTCTGCTTTTTTCTTCTGTTTACAGACGCACACAGTTCCTTACTTCACTGGCAGGTCCCGGTATGCTTTCCCTTGTAAAACAGGCATCTGCAAAAGCTACAGCTTCTGAGGATTTTTCAACTGACACCACCGCCGGGCTTCCCGTCGAAGAACCTCCCAGAATCGCACTGACCTTTGATGACGGTCCTAATGCCCGGTATACCCCCATGCTTCTGGATGGATTAAAAAAAAGAAACATCAGGGCATCTTTCTTTCTGATAGGCGAGAACATTGAAGGAAACGAAGATATACTCCTGCAAATGCGAAAAGACGGACATCTTATCGGAAATCACACCTGGGATCATGTACAGCTTGACAAGATCCCGGCGGAGAAGGCCCGACTGGAAATTGAAAAAACAAATAACAGAATCTATGAAGCTTCCGGAATTTACCCTTCTTATGTACGACCGCCTTTCGGCGCATGGATCAAGGATATGGAACTTTCTGTCACCATGCTTCCCGTATTCTGGGATGTAGATACCCTGGACTGGAAAAGCAAAAACATCGATTCTATCCTGTCTATCGCCCAGACACAGGTTCATGACGGTTCTATCATCCTGATGCATGACGGCTATCAGACATCTGTGGATGCAGCCCTGAAAATCGCTGATCTTTTTACTGAAAAAGGCTATGTTTTTGTCACTGCAGACCAGCTCCTGCTCACATAAAAGATTTGCTTTTTCCTGCCTGATTCGTTATACTGTTATACAAAGCTTGTACAGATTTCTCTGTAGCAGGATTATCCGCAGAGTATGCTGTACATCATTATATACAAAAGGAGTAATTAAACGAATGGACAGACTATTTAACATGGACAACAAATTCTTCACCGTCATGGGACGCGTGGCTGATCTTATTATGCTTAATGTGGTCTTTCTGATCTGTTGTCTGCCAATCGTGACTATTGGTGCGTCACTGACTGCACTCCACTATGTCACACTGAAAATGGCACGTAACGAAGAATCTTATATTATCAGAAGCTTCTTCAAATCCTTTAAGCAGAACTTCAAACAGGCAACTGTCATCAATCTTATCATGCTTGCAGTTGCAGCTATCCTTTACATGGATCTGCGTATTGTAGGCAATATCGACGGAACAATGTCTCAGGTACTGTATATCGTTTTCTTTGCATTTGGTATCCTTTATATGATGGTATTTCTGTATATTTATCCGGTGCTTGCCAAATTCTACAACTCCATCAAAAACACCTTCCGCAATGCATTCCTGATGGCTATCCGTCATCTTCCGTATACAGTCCTGATGGCAGTCATCACTCTGTTACCTGCAGGCGTGTTTTTTATTAAAAGTTTCCGCATACAGTCCATGGCCATCATGCTTCTGTGCATGTTTGGATTTGCACTGGAGGCATTTATCAACGGACATTTTCTGGTAAAGATTTTTGATAATTATATTCCGGCAGATGCAGATACCCAGGATACAGACCTTCAGAACGGAAACTCTGCTGAAACTTCATCAGCAGAAAATGATCACACAGTATGACCAAATGGGGAGAGAAACCATACCACTCTCTGGACTATATGCTGAGAGAGCGGTTTGGAGAAAAGGTTTATAAGGTCACGCTAAATGGCGGCATGTCCTGTCCCAACAGGGACGGTAAGATTGGAACCCGCGGCTGCATCTTCTGCAGCGCAGGAGGAAGCGGAGATTTCGCTGCAGATGCCGCACTTTCCATCACTGACCAGATAGAAAGCCAGATCAGTATCCTTTCACAGAAACGTCCGATTCATAAATATATTGCCTATTTCCAGGCGTACACAAATACCTACGCACCTGTGGAATATCTGGAGAAAATTTTTACAGAAGCGATCTCTCATCCAAAGATAGTTGCTCTTTCCATCGGCACCAGACCAGACTGCCTCAGTCCTGAAATCGTGGCACTTTTGTCCCGGTTAAATAAACAGAAACCTGTCTGGATTGAACTTGGACTTCAGACGATCCATGAGTCCACTGCCAGGTATATCCGAAGGGGATATCCTCTCTGCGTTTTTGATGATGCCGTAAAACGCCTGCGAAAAGAAAATATCGAAGTAATCGTGCATACAATCCTCGGATTGCCCGGTGAAAACACAGCAGATATTCTGGAAACTATGGAATACCTCAACCATATGGATATTCAGGGAATCAAACTGCAGTTACTTCATGTGCTTCGCGGCACTGATCTGGCAGCAGATTACGAGAAAGGACTGTTTCAGACTTACGAACGGGATGAATACATCTCTCTCCTTATAAACTGTCTGGAACATCTCAGACCGGATATGGTTATACACCGCATCACAGGCGACGGCCCCAAAGATCTGCTGATCGCACCACTGTGGGCAAGCCGTAAACGTGAGGTATTAAATATGCTGCATCACAGGATGAAAGAAGAACAAAGCTACCAGGGAAGACTGTTTTCACACTAAAAGATTCTCTGCTACTCTATGCAAAGGAGGGATAAAATGGCAACACCATTCACAGTTTACAAATTAATCGTGTTATACATGCTTCAGAATACCGAAAATACCCTGACAAATTCGCAGATTTCAGAATTTATCCTGGACCGGGAATATACAAACTATTTCCATCTCCAGCAGGCAATCTCAGAACTGGTAGAGGCAGAACTGATCACCATGGACACCCGTTCCAATGTCTCCCATTACCGGATTACCGAAGATGGCATAAAGACTCTCTCCTTTTTCCAGAAAGATCTCTCTCCTGAAATCAAACAGGAAGTCAGGGAATACCTGAAATCCACCGGCTTCAAAGCCCAGGAGCGAATCGTCACTCCTGCCGATTATTACATCACCAAACAGGGAACCTATTCTGTAAGATGCCAGCTCATCGAAAAGGGCAACTCCCTTATCGACTTAAACATCGCCGCCCCAAACCTCGAGGCCGCACAGTCGATTTGTAAGAAATGGTCTACGCACTATCAGGAAATATATGCAAAAATAATGGAGGAGCTTTTATAGAGCTCCTCCTTTTAATTTAATTCTTTTAATTTAATTCTTCCCCACAGGATTCAATAACTTTCTTATACCAGTAAAAAGAATCTTTTCGTATTCTTGAAAAATCTCCTGTTCCGTCATCATTTTTATTCACATAAATCAGACCATATCTCTTCTTAAACTCACCTGTCGAAGCACTGACAAGATCCGTGCATCCCCAACAGGTATATCCCATCAATTCTACCCCATCATGGATTGCTTCTTTCATCTGTTCTATGTGAAGACGCATATATTCAATACGGTACTCATCATGAATTCTTCCATCTTCTGTTAACTGATCCACTGCACCAAGACCATTTTCTACAATCATAATCGGAATCTGATAACGATCATAAATCTGATTCAGCACATATCGAAGTCCCACTGCATCAATCTGCCAGCCCCAATCAGATGCTTTTAGATATGGATTTTTGAGATTATCTCCTCCGTTTCCGGCAGTCGTTTCGCCCTCTTTTGTTACACTTACACAGTTACTGGAATAGTAACTGATAGATACAAAATCAACAGTACCATTTTTAAGTATCTGTGAATCCTCTGGCATTGTCTTCAATTCAATATTATGTTCTTCAAAAAATCGACTGGCAAATCCCGGATAATACCCTCTTACATGAACATCTCCTGCAATAGAATTATGAATCTGTCCAAATTTCTGTGCATAAAGAACATCCTGCGGATGACAGGTATATGGATATCCGTTATGATAAGCCAACATACATCCCAGTTTATTCTCTTTATCAATTTCATGTGCCATAGAAACTGCACGTGCACTCGCTACAAGCTGATGATGCATTGCCTGATAACGACTTTGTTCACATACATCTTCCGGATCCAGCATTCCTGCACAGAATACTGCACCAAAAGGCTCTGTCAGCATATTGATTTCATTAAAAGTAAGCCAGTATTTTACTTTTCCTTTATACCGCTCAAATAAAACTTTGGCAAAGCGAAGATAAAAGTCTATCAGCTTACGGTTTTTCCATCCCCCATATTTCAAAGAAAGATGAAGTGGATTTTCATAATGTGAGATCGTAACTAACGGCTCAATTCCATATTTTCTTAATTCATCAATTACACTATCATAAAACTTAAGTCCTTCTTCATTAGGTGTCTCTTCATCCCCATTTGGAAATACTCTGGACCATGAAATAGAAAAACGATATACTTTAAATCCCATTTCGGCAAACAATGCAATATCTTCTTTCCAATGATGATAAAAATCTGTTGCCTGATGATTCGGATAAAATTCTTCTTCCAGCGGAACTGGCGGTGTCAGTCTACGTTCCTTATCCACACTTCCTCCTGTAAGGATATCTGCGATTGAAGGGCCTCTTCCTCCCTCATCCCATCCGCCTTCATACTGATTTGCTGCTGTTGCACCTCCCCAAAGGAAATTCTGCGGCATACGATTATAATTTTTCATGTCTTTTCTCTCCAATTTTTAAACAACAGTCTTTTTATACCACTGTCAGAAATTTGTCCCCCGCATTAATTGCGGTATTTTCTTTTTCCATACATACTGCTTTAATGTAATCGGAAATATTTGTCACTACCATTGGTGTGATCAGATTATATCCCTCTCCTTTAATTGCTTCCAGATCAAACTCAACAAGAAGAGTGCCTTTTTTTACTTTGTCCCCATCAGAAACATAAGATTTAAAATATTTGCCTTTTAAATTTACAGTATCAAGTCCGATGTGAATAAGTACTTCTGCGCCACTATCCGTTACAAACATAATTCCATGCTTGCTGTCCATAATATTGGCAACCGTTCCATCGGCAGGCGCATAAACTTTTCCTTCTTCCGGTACGATAGCAGCTCCATCTCCCAGTACTTTTTCTGCAAATGTTTTATCAGGAACATCAGAAAGTGCCTTTACTGTTCCTGATACCGGTGCACAAAGTTCAATCTTTTCTACAAGTGGTTTCGTATTATTCTGCTGCGTTTTTTCTGCTTCCTTTGACTCTGTTTTCTTTTCTTCCTGTTCAGGCTCAGCATCTTCAAATCCAAAAATAAATGTAAGAACAAAAGATGCTACAAATGATACAACAATCATAATAATTCCATAGAGCAGGTTACTCATTCCCTTTTCTCCAATAAATGCAGGAATAGCCATAATACAGTTCTGCGCAATATAAAGAGATACGTGAAGAAGTCCACCAACAATTCCACCAATTCCAGCTGCAATGGCCGCTGCCACAACCGGACGTTTAAGTTTAAGTGTAACACCATAAAGTGCTGGTTCTGTAATTCCCATCAGTGCAGATACACCAGCTGCACTTGCCAGCTGCTTCATATTCTCATCTTTTGATTTCACTGCTACTGCAAAAGAAGAACCAGACTGTGCAATATTAGAGCATACCTGTGAAACAAAGATCAAAGTATCTGTTCCGCCTGTTGCGATTGCATTCAGTCCGATTGGCGTTAAAGCATGATGCATACCTGTCATAACGATAAATGGGAAAGTTGCCGCCAAAATACCAACGATAATAAATCCAAGCTTTGCAGATAAAAAGTTAATTGCTACCGCCAGTCCATTACCAATAATTGTTCCCAATGGTCCTACTACGATCAGCGCGATCGGTGCACTGATAAGAATTACTAACGTAGGATTCAGAATCAATTTCACCATCTTCGGTGTAATACGGTCTACTAATAATTCAATATAATGTGTAATCCATACCATCAGAATTACCGGAATAACAGAATAGGAATACGTTGCTTTTGTAATCGGCAATCCAAAAAGTGTAATAGCAGCATCTGAAGCTACCATACTGACAAATGCCGGACTTAGGTAAACACCTGCGATAAACAATGCCAATGATTGATTTACCCGGAAAACTTTAGCCGCATTTGCAGCAATCAGGAATGGCATAAAATAAAAGGTAACATCACCAATCATACTGATTACCTGATATGTGCTGCTGGTATCAGTTACAAGATGGAATGTGGTAAGTAATGAAAGTACAACTTTGATCATACCAGCTGCTGTAAGAGCAGGAATCATCGGTGTCATACATCCGGTAATCGAATCAATAATTTTTGATACTACACTCTTAGAACTCTGAGACTCGGCTGCTGGCGCATCATCAGTCGGAACACCTTTGTTCTCCAGTGCCTTGTACATCTCATTTACTTCATTTCCGGCAATTACCTGAAACTGATCTTCATGCCAGTTTACTCCGGAAATTCCTGAGACTTTCAAAATTTCTTTTTCATGGATCTTCGTTCTGTCCTTTACATAGAAACGAAGTCTTGTCATGCAGTGAAACAGACGGGTAATATTTTCTTTTCCGCCAAGCGCTGCAATAAGTGTGTCTGCAATTTCTGCATAGTCCTTTTTCATTCTGGGACCTCCTTTAATAATAAATATTAGAATTTATGATTAAAGGTCTTGCCTGAAAAGATGTGCTTTATTTTGCTCAAAACACATTTCAGTAACAATCCATTAACACCTTAATTATAAAGTTTCCAGCCGTTTCTGGTCTTCTGTGATTTTCTGAATATGAATCGTAAGATACAGCATTTCGTCTTCTGTCAGCTGATAGTGATATTCATCTTCCATCATCAGATAAATCATTTTCACACATCCATATGCGTCTTTATACTGCTCTTTGATAATCTGAAACAGCTCTCCGTTTTCATCATAATGAAGCTCTTTATGAAGAAATCTCTGTGCAAAATATTTCAGATGAGTAAGAAAACGCTGATAATACAGATTCTCTTCCTGGAATTTTAAATTATCATAATATTTCTGAACTACATCTAAGATCTTATGTACAATAATTGAAATCTGATAACTGTCTGTTTTACTTCCATCTTCTGCATTGACAAAATGCAGTGCAAAGAATCCTGCCTCATCCACTGCCAGATTTATCTGAAATGTCTGATTTACTCTTTTTAAAAGTTCTAAACCTATTTCATATTCTTTATGATAGAGTTGTTTTATATCCAATAAAAGCATATTTTGAATCTGGATTCCCTGATTCAGTCTGGATATTGCCCCCATAATATGATCACTCAGTGAAAAATAAATACTATCATTCAACTCCAGTCCTTGTTTCTCTTTCACTTCATTCACATAAGCTTCTACAAAATCCAGATATTTTTCCGGAATAGAAGCAAAATATCCCTGTATCTCTTTACTGATCTGCGCAGTTTCCGCAGTAAAAATCTTTTCTATCAAAGATTCATCAACCTGCTGCCCTTTTTTCTTCTGAAATGCAATACCGCATCCCTTTACAATAATCTCATGACCCTGCTTATCTTTAGATAGAATCAAATTATTATTTAAAATCTTATAAATAGTCATAAGCTCCTTCTCCCCTGCTGTCAGATAAATAAAAAAAGACCATTACAGTATATAGAAATTCTCTTTATATACTATAAGGTCTTGCCTGACGATAAAAAATATTCCAGTAACAATCCTTCTGAACGATTTATAGTTTATTCAATTGCTATATGCAAGAATAGCAGAAAATTTTCTTTCTGTCTATCTGGAAAAATAGATAAAATAGTTCTTTATTTTTTGTGAATTTTTTCTAAATTTTCGCTTTATATTAACCTATAGCTTTTTTTATAATACTGTTACTCCATCTACAGTAATACGCTTCGTGATGCACAGAATTTATGCCAATCTTTACAAAAAAACTTTAATACGTTATACTTAATCAAATATATGTTCTTATAGTCACCACGGTCGGTGCAAAACGTGTGCCACCGGCACACTGCACCATCAAATCATCAACAGATAATTATTTTATGGAGAAAATTATGGATTTATTTGAATATGCAAAATCAAAAACTCTGGATCAGGAGTCCCCTCTTGCTTCCAGACTGCGCCCTACTACCCTGGATGAAGTAGTAGGCCAGCAACACATTATCGGAAAAAACACCTTGCTCTACAGAGCAATAAAGGCAGATAAGCTAACCTCAGTTATCTTCTACGGCCCTCCGGGAACAGGCAAAACCACTCTGGCAAAAGTAATTGCCAACACCACAAGTGCTGAATTTACCCAGATCAACGCCACCGTAGCCGGCAAAAAAGATATGGAAACTGTTGTCAAAGAAGCACAGCAGAATCTCGGAATGTACGGAAAAAAAACCATCCTCTTCATCGACGAGATTCACCGTTTCAACAAAGGCCAGCAGGATTATCTCCTTCCATTTGTAGAAGACGGAACCATCATTCTTATCGGCGCAACAACAGAAAATCCATACTTTGAAGTCAATGCGGCTCTTATCTCCCGCTCCATCATCTTCGAACTGAAATCTCTGGAGATTCCTGAGGTAAAAGAACTCATCCTCAGAGCAGTCAACGATAAGAAAAAGGGAATGGGAAACTACAAGGCCCAGATAGATGAAGACGCACTCGATTTCCTCGCAGACATGGCAGGCGGAGATGCCAGAAATGCTCTCAACGCCATCGAACTTGGTATCCTTACTACACCAAGAAGTGAAGACGGAATCATTCACATCACCCTTGATGTCGCTTCCCAGTGCATCCAAAAACGAGTAGTCCGCTACGACAAAAACGGAGACAATCATTACGATATCATCTCCGCTTTCATCAAAAGTATGAGGGGGTCAGACCCCGACGCTGCAGTCTATTACCTTGCAAAAATGCTCTACGCCGGAGAAGACGTCAAATTTATCGCCCGCAGAATCATGATCCTCGCCTCCGAAGACATCGGAAATGCTGATCCTCAGGCCCTCTGCGTAGCAGTAGCAGCCGCCCAGGCAGTAGAACGTGTAGGAATGCCAGAAGCCCAGATCATTCTCTCCCAGGCAGTCACCTACATGGCCTGCGCTCCAAAGAGCAATTCCGCTGTCAACGCCATCTTCGCAGCCATGGACTCCGTCAAACGCACAAAAACCACCGTCCCGCCTCACCTCCAGGACGCACACTACGGCGGTCACGAAAAACTAGGTCATGGAATCGGCTACAAATACGCCCACGACTACCCCAACCATTACGTAGACCAGCAATACCTCCCAACCGAAATCCAGGGAGAACACTTCTACGAACTAAGCGACATGGGCTATGAAAAAACACTCAAAGAATATCAGAACAAAATCAAATCCTTTTCAATGAATTGACAATTTAATCCATTTCAATTAAAATTCATGCTAATAAAGCTCGCCACACTTAGTCTTATTTCAGCAATACTAAGCGTGGCGGAACTTTTTATTCCCATCCCCGATGTTTATTTCTACTATTCATCTCAGCATAGCTTAGGAATCAAATCTTTCATTTAATCATTTTTCTTTATGATTTCTAAATTTTTAAACATATTTGCTATATTCTTCTTCCAATTTTTTGTATGGTCAATTTTTCCAATAATTCTTTTTTCATCGATCAATTCTTTTTTGGTCTTTTGACTCATTTCCTCCCAATTATTTTTTTGAATAATATATGTTGCATTTCCATAAAAAGCAGATTCAAACACACAATAATTTTCAAATAAATATGCATAATATCCTTTAAATCCATTAATTCCTTCTACACTGGTTACGAAATTATACATCTCAATATAATTTAATCTCGCAATATTATATTTGTCTGTCCTTTGATTTATTGATTCTACCTGTTTTTCAACATGCTTACTCGGCATTTCTCCTGGTGGAAGTATTTCCCAGTTACATCTTCTTCTCTTGGACGTTTTTTCAACTTGAATCACATCATCATAAATATAACATATCCCATATATTTCAAGCATTAAATTAATTGCTTCTTTCAAATACTTCTTTCTTATTTCATCTGTCATATTTATAATAACGAACTGTTGCTTACTCTCATCTTCATACAGCTGTAGTTCTATTCCATATGCTGCAACTTCAACTTTAGGATAGCATTTCTTATATACATCAACCGCAACCTTTGAAGCATTGGTATTGCCAAATGGATAAATCCAATTTGTTGAAACATAACGGCGTTCTTTAGGTTTTGTTTTATCTGCGTATGTACATCCATAAGCATTTTTTCTACTATAAATTCCAAATCTTCCCGAGGGTAACACTGTATCACCTACTTCTGCTAACCCCACTTTTTTTGCCTCATTTTCTATTACTACAACGCCTAATTGTATTTTATTTATATCATACGTTTTTGGTATAGATAATTTATTGATTCTTTTACCTAAAATGCAGTACTGTGCCATATCGCTTTCTCCTTTGAAATAATAATAGAGCCCTTTTAAGACATGCTCAGGTCTGCAATTATGGACTATTTAAGTTAATGGTACTTTGCTTTGTGATTAGCTAAAGTTTTTCCAGCATTGCTTTTTATATTTTTACCAGTTGACTTACTCGCCAATTTTCTAGCTGCACTACCAACTTTTCCGCCATGATGTACTGCCATATCCTAATACCTCCTTTGCAAAATCTCCTTGCAGAAAAAGGTGTTCTTTGTTATTATTAATTTGCGAAAAAAATAAGCCCAAAGACCTTCTTTGGCAAGGGAATCAGTCAGAGTTAACCTCTGGCTTTTTCTATGTAAAGAGCTATGCTCTTACATACCAATCAATATTTAATTTTTGTCTACCCCAAGAGCCTTATATAAGGGATTTAACTGGTCTTTTACCGCATCTGCAATCTTTTCGATGTCCAAACGCCCTATCATACCATTACTCTTAATTCCCTTATAATAAACTTTATTGGCCTGTTTATATAAACGTTGAAGCTTATCATATCCATTCTTACCAGATACTTTAGTATTTTTTCCTAGCCTTAGAAATCCCAAAATACCTTCAATGTCATATAGAAACCAATCTTCAATGGACCGCTTCGCCTGTATGTGTATAATATTGCCAGCTCCATTCGCTTTAAGCTCTTTTTTGATTTCACCCCACTTTATCGGTGGCTTAGAAGCAAAATCAAATACATCAGTATCACTACATAGAACAATTGTAAATTCACAATCATCATCAAATTTAGTTTTAATTTCTTTTGTAAATTTTCTGAGCGCAATACTTTTAAAACCTCCAACGCCTCCTACATTTCTATATTCAATATTCGTATCAAATCTTCCCGCAGGATGCAATTTTCTGGCATTAGCAACTACCTGTTTGTAAAATTCAACCTCTGTATCACCCTCTACAAAAAGTACAAGGCATTTACTCATCGGTATCACACTCCAAATAATCACTTATATTGCTCTCTGAATCTGCAAGCATTGAAAACAGATAATCTCCTATACTCATATCAAAGCCAGCAGCATCATTTTCCAACTGTTTCTGTCCAGATTTCTTAAACGAAAAAAACTCAGCAACTCCAGCTTGCCTATTCACGCCAACATGAATCCAAGAAGGATTTAAGTAGCTAATAATATACGGCGAATGACTTGTTATGATGACTTTACAATCATCTAACAATTGGCTGATAATCTGGATGTATGCTTGGAACAAACCTGGATGTACAGAATTTTCTGGTTCCTCAATTGCTATCAGTGAAATATTGCTAACGCTAGATACAATTATCTTGGTTAAAATCATAAAAACTCTCTTTGCTCCATCCGACATTATTGAAAAGTTTACTGGATTCGCCAAATTCTTTTCCTTGACAAATAATACATGATAATTGTTTGAAAAAACAAACGGAAGATTTTCTGTAAGTTCCTCATTATTTGTTAAGCCATTAATTTTGAATTGCTTAACAATAACATCCTCAATGTCAGGAAATAACTGAAAATAAACATCCTTTAATAATTCAAATTTATCCGGATTCTGCTCTTTCAAGTTATAAATAATTCGTGGCAAATTATCTGCATTTATCATCTCATTCTCAAAACCTTTTCGAATAATAGGATCTGGCTGATAAAAACTCTTTGCATCCAGATTGTTCTCCATATATATCTTCATTCCATTAAGCTTTGTAATAATCTGAGCATAATATAGCTCGTCAAAAGCTTTTAATTTATTAGCAATCAATTCAGCTTCTTCAACTTTAATCTTAGATGAGCATCTTCCAGTCTCTGAACTTTTATACAGTGCTGTATCAGCAGTTCTATTAATTAACTGTGTAAACTTTTGTCCTTTTTTATTCAGTTTAACTTTCAAAAACTCTGATACTATTCTAGGTTCTTTATCCTCATTATCTTTCCACTCAAACTCGTACCCATACTGAATAATGTATTCCTCACCACTAATGTCCGTAGATACTTCCATCTCATATTTGTAATTTCTCCCAATCATATTACAATTTATAGGAATAAGATTGGAATTAGACATCATATCCTTTTTATCCTCTATAGAAGCCTTAATAAAATCCAATCCAAAATCAATACCTGAAAGTACATTTGATTTTCCAAAATTATTTAGAGCAACAAGTGCTGTAATATTATCAAACGATATTCTTACATTTGATAAATTCTTAAATCCATCAATTAAAACAGCTTGTATTTTCATATCAACATAACCTTCCTTCACCATCTCACACATATAATATCACCTTTTTTATTTTTGTGCAATATTTATTTTCTTTTTATTTTAAATAATACAGTATATTCATTGTTTTTAACATATATACGTAATATTTTATTTCATTTTATTGTTATTCTCTATTGAATCAATCTCATTTAGATACAATATTATTATTTCCGTCAGTCATCATTTTTTATAAAAAAAGAGCGTATGACTCATTATGAGACATATGCTCCCTGTCTTAGAACTAACTTTTACTAACAGACTCTCGTCTTCTATTTTCTTGCAGCCTACCACTTTTATTGGCTCCCTTTTGGCTCCCTTTTGGCTCCTTTTTAGATCCTTTTCAATTATTTTCTAATTTGTCCCTTTCAAAATATCTTATACACAATTGATCTTGACATAACTATAAATTTAGGTATTATCCCTGTTTCATTTCAATATCAGATACATCCGAATAAAAATTATTTGTATAATTATTAATTATTTTTATTTCTTGTGCTTTCTTTTTTTCTTTATCTGTAAAAGTCATTCCTTCACCAATAATTTCATTTTCCTCAAGAAACAACGCCCACTCTAATATTTTATTCCTTACTGTACTAAGTATTCGATATATCTCACTTCTAGATGTTTCGAAAACAAACCGTGTTTCAAATCCATCTGTTGATTGATTTAATAACGCATTCATTTTAGTATTAAGTGTAAATTGTATACTATTTTCATGTGATGTATAAATTTCCCGCAGCGCTGAAACTGATTGATTCAACGGAATTCTTGATGCAACTTCTCCCAGTTTAGGAGATAATATAACCGGAATCCAACCGCGGTATGGATTCCAGGCCTTATATTCTCCATTAATCATTCTGTAATCCAGTGCATTCCCTTTATACCCGTTTTGCTCATTATTAATCCACTCTTCGAATTCTTCCAATTTAAGTTTTCTAGCTACCAAATACGCTTTGCGCAACAATGATTCGACACTTGCTTGCTCATTCAGAGCTTCTTTCTCTAATTCAATTACAATCCCTTTCAACTACACACCTCCCTAAAACAGAGGAATTTGCGCTGCAATACCAGAAGCTATTAAACTACCACTTACACCTATTGCAAGATTTTTAAGTTCAGCTAACAATATTTTTACCTTGCTAGGATTTTCACGCTTTTCAATCAATTCCTCTAATTCTACTATTTTTCCCCTTAAATCTGATGCTTTATCTCCAAATTCATCATCAAGTAAGCTGTCATACTTTTTAATATTTTCAAGAATATCACTAATTGCTCCATAGTCAAAGTCCTGTGTTATAGACTGCGTTTGTGATGAGTTAACAGTTCCTTGCTGAATCTGAACTCCCGTAACATCACCATAAAAATGATTCGTATTATAATTTTGTTTTTCTTGCAAAATAGCACTCTCCTTCCTTTCAAAATAAGTTAACAAACCAGGCAATATTGTAATCTCCCAACATCCAGAAATATAGTATCCATAATTTGATATAAGACCATATTGTTTCAATTTTTCAAATTCTAAAGCTAAATCATTTTCTAAATATACTGGAATTTCAATATCATTATTGGTTACTCTATAATCATTTCTACAATATCCTTTGCATATCAATGATACTAATTCCTCTGCAGAATTATCTAAAATTCTTATATCACCTACTGTTGGCTGGCCACCAACAATAGAAGAAGCTCTTTCCCTTCTGGCATTTATTTTTGCTTGTCTTTCTGAATCTTGCCTTTGCTTATTAGCTAATTTCTTCTCTGCATAAATTTTCTTTTTAAATTGACGTTCTATTTCTTTTTGATGTTTTTCCAATGTTTTTTCCAATGAACTTTTTGCCATTTACACACCCCTTCACATCTGACTTACTATTTTTTTAATTGTGCCTGTAACTCCTGAAAGCTCTCCAAGGCACTCTGCAGATTCTCAATAATATCTACTGCAAGTTCATCCGGATCTGGTAAATTATCCAAATCAGCCAACGATTTATCCTTAATCCAGAATAAATCGAGGCTGGTCTTATCACGTTCCAAAATATCTTTCACGTCAAATCTGCGCCAACGTCCATCCGGATTATCCTCTGACCATGTTTCAGTACGTTCATAGCGATTTTCAGGATTATAGCATTTTACAAAATCTGCAAGATCTGCATCTGTCATCGGATGTTGTTTTAATGTAAAATGAATATTTGTACGGAAATCATATATCCATACTTCCTTAGTATGCATTTCGGCACTGGCAGGACGTTTATCAAAGAAAATGACATTTGCCTTTACTCCTGGTTTATAGAAAATACCTGTTGGCAGACGTAGAATTGTATGCATATCTGTTGTTTCAAGTAATTTCTTACGTATGATCTCACCTGCGCCGCCCTCAAACAGTACATTGTCCGGTACCACAACTGCTGCTTTACCAGTTGCCTTCAGAATAGTATTAATATGCTGTACAAAATTCAACTGTTTATTGGAACTGGTTGTCCAAAAATCCTGTCTATTATAAACAAGATCTTCTTCCTCCTGTTCGCCTTCCTCATTCGTAAAAGTGATAGCTGACTTCTTACCGAAAGGTGGATTTGTCAACACATAGTCCACGCGATAACCAGGATCCATCAACAATGCATCTCCCAATGCAATCGGCACATTTCCATAAATGTCACCAATATTATGTAGATATAGATTCATTAAGGCTGTTTTATAAGTAGCTGGAACAATCTCATTCCCATAAAAGGTTTCGTTTTTCAGAAATTCTTTCTGTTCTCTGTCCAGAGCATAATTTTTCGGGTTCGCAATAAATGTCTGTGCAGCTAGGAAAAATCCTCCGGATCCACAACAAGGATCTGCTATAGTTTTCATCGGCTCCGGATGCAGACATTCAACCATAGCATGTATTAGCGGACGAGGAGTAAAATACTGCCCAGCACCACTTTTAATATCTTCAGCATTTTTTTGTAACAATCCCTCATAGATTTCGCCCTTGACATCCGAGGACATTGCCACCCATCTCTCGTTATCAATCATCTGTACAACACGATATAAAATAGCCGCACTGCTGATTTTATTGGTTGCACCTTTGAAAATTTTACCAAGGATACCACCCTGTTCACCCAGCTTTTCTAAAGTTGCTTTATACTGTTCCTCCAGTTCAGTTCCCTTGAGCGTATGCATATCTGCCCAGGTAAATCCTTCCGGAATCCCGGTTTCTCTTTTATATGGTGGTCTGGAATATTCATCAGACATTTTTAAAAATATCAAATAGGTTAGCTGTTCCAGATAATCGCCATAAGAAACACCATCATCGCGAAGGGGATTGCACATTCCCCATACTTTTGAAACGATAGCAGAACTCTGTTCACTCATTCGCTGAATCCTCCTTTAAATGCTTTTTTCAAAATACTCTGTCGCATGACATTTGCTTCTGCCAGGGCATTGTCAACCATCCGCTCAATACTATCACATACAGAAAATTTTTCCTCAATTAATGCAACAATACAATTCTGCTGTTCAATATTAGGGAACGGAATATCAAATTGTTTTATATCACCAACATTTATATGAGGAGAACCCGTACCACCTTTAGTTGTAATTACGTGATTCGTCACCATTGGTGAATTGAGATAATACATTAAAAATTTATTATTTAATTTACTAGATGCTCGCAAAAGCATCATTCTCTGACCAAGGCAGGGCTCAATTCCATCTGGCATAATGCAAGCAATTCCGAGTATCGACCCTTCGCGACTATACAAAACATCTCCTGCTTTCGGAACAAGACGTTTGTTGCGACTATTAAACGTATCTTGCGAAACGTAGTTAGGCTCAGTCAAATCTAAAAATCCGCGTCTAAAATTTGTCGTTCTTAAGCATAAGTATCCACTCTCAACCCATTTAGGCGTTGAATGCGGGCAATCAACGATATCACTACAAACATCGCTAATTTTTGCTATTGGACACTCATAAACTGACATTGCCTCTTTTAGCACCGCCTGTCTATACGTCTCCAACTGTTGTTTGATAGTTTGCAACGTTTCCACTCCTTTATCCAGTTCTGAAAAGAGTTCTTCTATTCGGGAAACAATGCGCTGTTGTTCATTAATCGTTGGGATTGGCATTTCAATTTTTAGCAAATCTGATTTTGAAACGCTTGGTCTACCAGTAGATTTATCAAGCTTTTTAAAGTTATATGAAAGGCAAAAAAAATACAGAAACTTCGGTACTAAATCTTTGCCAGCAACTACACCAAAAGCTGTATCAATATTCCAAAATGGTTCCGTAACATATATAGGACGATCGATAGTTCCCTTTCTTCCGACAATAACCGTATTCGCAGGGCATAGATATTCATTTGCATGTCCGATAATTCCCCCGCTTCCGTAAATGAGATATTTTCCATTAATTGTTTCAACACTTTTTTGACTTTTACCGCTTACAATTGTCAAAATTTCTTTCCATGCTTTTTTCTTATACATTTATGCCACCAATTCTTCATTCATTTCTTGTAATATTTTTTCATATTCATCACCAAAAGCATCATAAAATCCCAATAATCCACCCTTCCGATCAAACGGTGTCAACTCCAAATCTTCCGGCAAAATACTGAGTGAAGCTACAATATGGTCTTTAATTAAACGCAACCAATCCATCTGTTCTTCTGTAAACTGAATATGCCCGGCATTCTTCTTAAACGTCCATTGCATAAAATTGTAATTCACTTTATCCGCAAATGACATCAAGGTGTCTGCATATCCCATCTCAAATCGAATAATTGAAATTAAATCTGTAATCTGAGTCATTGCGCTTCTTTTTACCTTATCCGGCTGCTTTATAGCATAACAATCCCACAAACGCTCAACGGTAATTCCTTCTGATTTCAGTTTTTCATATAACTCCTTCAGTTTCTCAATGACCATTGGGCGTTCCTTATATGCCGCATCATAGATAATCCGCAGAGCAACAATCTCATCTTTATTTTCCTCAATAAATGTATGAAAACTGGAAATTACCTTATTTACATTCTTTTCCTGCTGTACATCAAATCCAGCAAAAATAACCGAATCCAAATTAACGCTGTCAATAATTTGATCATGATTTCGACGAACATTTTCAATATAATCGCGTATATCCGGATTGTGAAATGGTGCTACAGCCGCCTGCACCAGCTCTCTTTGCGCAACCTTTATCTGTTCTTCTGTTGGTTCAGATACACCTGTATTCTTCTGAGCCTGCTCAAAAATAATATCTGCATCAAATGCATTCAATAAACGTTCAGCCACGCACCCTGCTGTTGCTCCAACTTTTTCTTTAAACTGTTCTCGCTCAGCCTGTGTCATTTGACTATTCAGGCGAATCACACGATTTGCAAGAGAAGTCAAAGTATCTTTATCTTTCACTCCCAATGCCACATTCATCATAAGTTCTTTCATACTAACTGTAGGTTTACGCTCCAAAGGTCTGGTGTCCGATTTTCTTGACTTCGTAACCCCTACTGCATCCACAATAACAAAATGATCTTTATTTTCCGTAGCAGACGGGGTAACTTTCTGCAAATCTTCTTTACTAAGTACTCGAGTTCCTCTGCCTTTCATCTGTTCGAAATAATTCTTACTTTTTACATCTCTCATAAAAATCAGACATTCGATTGGCTTAACATCCGTTCCAGTTGCTATCATATCCACAGTGACCGCAATACGTGGATTATAATCATTTCTAAAAGAACTAAGTACAGATTCCGGATTATCTACAGCATAAGTTATTTTGCGACAAAAATCATTTCCTTCGCCAAACTCCTCACGTACAATCTGCACTATATCATCTGCATGGCTATCTGTTTTCGCAAAAATCAATGTTTTTGGCACTTCTTTTCTACGCGGAAATAACGTTGTAAACACATTTTCTTTAAAAGATCGAATTA
>NZ_JBWJVQ010000183.1:0-23487 GCF_056339875.1 Blautia sp. ZXY-1-C6 | reverse complement strand
CAGCAGAGATCGATGTACAAAGCATTTTTGACGAGAAAGAGCATCTTTACCAGCTCAAAGAACGCATGGCAGAAGGACTTTCTAAGATTGACGATGTAGTAATCAACGGAATGCCTGTCAGAGAAGGCGCACCGCATATCTTAAGCGTCAGCTTTCTGGGAATCAGAAGCGAGGTATTGCTTCATACCTTAGAGGACAGAAACATTTACGTATCAGCAGGAAGCGCATGCTCCAGCCATAAGAGAAAACCAAGCGCAACACTTTCAGCAATGGGAATGAGCAATGCACAGATCGAGAACACTGTACGTATCAGCTTCTCAGAGGAGAATACATTCGAAGAAGTTGACTACTGCCTAGAAGTTCTGAATGAAGTACTGCCGATGCTGAAACGCTATGCACGCAGATAACAAATAATAGTTATAAGTGATATTTGGAATGGAACCTGAGATAAGCTCAGGAATATTTGAAAAGGTTGTTAATAGCATTTATATGAATTCTATTTGAAAATTACAGATATTAAATCCAGAAAAATATTAATTCTAATATTATATAAAACAATTTATTATAAGCAAAATAAGAGAAGGAGAAACAAATGATATTCCACGCATTTTTAATAAAATACGCAGAAATCGCCATCAAGGGCAAGAACAGATACATCTTCGAAGATGCCCTTGTAAAGCAGATGAACATCGCCCTTTCCAAAGTAGAAGGTGAGTTTGAAGTAAAGAAAGAACAGGGAAGAATCTATGTATTCTGCCCGGAGCAGTATGACTATGATGAAACTGTAGAAGCCTTGCAGCATGTATTCGGTATTGTTGGAATCTGCCCTGTAGTGATCTACGAAGATCAGGGATTCGAGCAGATGGCAAAGGACGTAGTTTCCTACATGAAGAACTGCCATCCGAACTACGACGGAAGTTTCAAAGTATATACAAGAAGAGCAAAGAAATCTTATCCGATCACATCCATGGAAGTTAGTGCAGAACTCGGCGGTCGTATCCTGGATGAGTTTCCGGATGCAAGCGTAGATGTACATGAACCGGACCTGACTCTTTCCGTAGAAATCCGAGACAAGATCTATGTATATTCCCAGACCATCAAAGGCGCAGGCGGAATGCCAATCGGCACAAACGGAAAAGCTATGCTTCTCCTTTCTGGCGGAATCGACAGCCCGGTAGCAGGTTACATGATCGCAAAACGTGGTGTTAAGATTGACGCTGTATATTTCCACGCTCCGCCATACACAAGCGAAAGAGCAAAACAGAAAGTTGTAGACTTGGCAAAACAGGTAGCAAAATACAGTGGACCGATTCGCCTCCATGTGGTAAACTTCACAGATATCCAGCTCTATATTTACGACCAGTGTCCGCACGATGAGCTGACTATCATTATGCGTCGTTACATGATGCGTATTGCAGAGCATTTCGCAAAAGAAAGCAGATGTCTCGGTCTGATCACTGGAGAAAGCATCGGTCAGGTTGCCAGCCAGACCCTGCAGAGCCTTGCAGCAACAAACGAAGTCTGCACACTCCCTGTATACCGTCCGGTTATCGGATTCGACAAACAGGAAATCGTAGAAAGATCCTGGGAAATCGGAACCTATGAAACATCCATTCAGCCATTCGAAGACTGTTGTACTATTTTCGTGGCAAAACATCCGGTTACCAAACCAAACCTGAACGTGATCCACCGTTCTGAAACAAAACTGGAAGAAAAAATTGACGAACTCATGAAGACAGCGCTGGAGACTGTTGAGATTATTGAGATTGATTAATATCGATTACAAACATTCGGAATCTGCTGACGCTACTTCCTTATGTTTGAACTTGAAACTCTGGTATACAAAAAAAGAGGAACTGGTAAACAGTTCCTCAATGACTGCGAAAAAATTATTCTGTAACGTATTTGCCTACGATTGCCATAACGGTATCAAGAGCAGCGCCATCAGCGTGGATGTTTAAATCGATTGGTTTGGATAAATCAAGGCTGAAAATACCCATGATAGATTTTGCGTCGATTACATATCTTCCGGATACTAAATCGAAATCGCAGTCGAATTTGCTGATTTCATTAACGAACGCTTTCACTTTATCGATAGAGTTCAGTGAAATTTTAACTGTTTTCATTATGAGAACCTCCCTTAATAATAGTTATTTGCTGACCTGATTGTCTGTCAGCTTACAGTTTTCATCTTAACGGCAGAGACCATAAAAGTCAAGGTGAAAACGGATAAAATTTCCAGAAAGATTTAGTGAAAATGTAGAACAGTGCTAAAATATCAGACTGTTTTGTAGAAAATGAACAATAACTAAAGCGAAAACAAAATCTATTCTGTAAGCATATAAGTTTTCGAAATGTCAGCATGTATACAAAGTCCAGACTACAGAAAATGAGTATGCAGGTATAGAATTATAAAAACAGAAAAATCAATTAGGAGGAAAGAATGGGAAAAAAAGTTGCACTTCACAACTTAGGATGTAAAGTAAACGCCTATGAAGTAGAAGCCATGCAGCAGCTTCTGGAAGAAGCGGGCTACGAGATCGTACCTTTTGAACCGGGGGCTGATGTATATTTAATTAATACCTGTACAGTAACCAACATTGCAGACCGTAAATCCAGACAGATGCTGCACAAAGCAAAGAAAATGAACCCGGATGCTATCGTGATCGCAGCCGGATGTTATGTACAGACAGATGAAGGGAAACTGGATAAAGATGAGGCTGTAGACCTGATCCTTGGAAACAATCAGAAGGGAAATATTGTCCAGGTACTCGAGGAATATGAGCAACAGCACACCAAACAGAAACATGTGCTCAAGATCAACCAGACAAAAGAATATGAAGAACTGGCAATTGATCATACAGCAGAGCATGTACGCGCATATATCAAAGTTCAGGACGGCTGTAATCAATTCTGTACTTACTGTATCATTCCTTATGCAAGAGGTCGTGTCAGAAGCCGTAAGATCGCGCATGTAATGGATGAGGTTCATGCACTTGCAGCAAAAGGATACAAGGAAGTTGTTCTGACAGGAATTCATTTAAGCTCTTATGGTGTAGATTTCCCGGCAGAAGAGAAAGAAACACTGCTTTCCCTGATCCGGGCAGTACATGAGGTAGAAGGAATCGAACGAATCCGTCTGGGCTCCCTGGAACCGGGAATCATCACAGAAGAATTTGTGCAGAGCATTGCCGCATTGCCGAAAATGTGTCCGCATTTCCATCTGTCCCTGCAGAGCGGATGTGATACCACACTGGAGCGAATGAATCGCAGATACAGAAGCGCAGAATATGCAGAGAAATGCGGGCTTCTGAGAAAATATCTGGGAAATCCTGCACTTACCACAGATGTGATCGTTGGTTTTCCGATGGAAACAGAAGAAGATTTTCAGGATTCCTATGATTTCGTAGAGAGTATTCATTTTTATGAAACTCATATTTTCAAATATTCCCGCCGCCATGGAACAAAGGCTGCAGCCATGTCCGGACAGCTCACTGAAGCACAGAAAGCGGTCAGAAGTGACAAGATGCTTGCTTTAAATGAACAGCATGCGAAAGAATATGAGAAATCCATGCTCGGCGGTAAACTGAAAGTACTTCTTGAGGAAGAAGTAGAGATTAACGGAGAGCAGTGGTATATCGGCCACAGTATGGAATATATTAAAACAGCAGTGAAAAAACAGGACAACTACAGTGTGAATGACATCATTACTGTAAAAGCTGAAGAATTCCTGGAAGAACATACATTAACAGGTGAGGTTCTGGGAGTAGAATAGTTACAGTTCACTTCATTCTCAGCGGAATAGTGGTGTGTGAGTTACTGTTCACACACCACTATCCCGCGAGGTGTTTTGGCATGAATATGCCAAAATCCCGAGACATACAAGCCAAAATTCCATTGCCGCAGGCAATCTGGAATGAATTTTGGCTATGTTACTGAGAACGGAGTGAACAGTAACGTGTGTGAACAGTAACGAATAATCATCAATAAATTTGCGGTTGCACAATACGTGAAATTATATTAAAATATAGAAGAAAATATGTGTATTGTATACGAAATTTGCAATACATAGCAAAGCAGAATTACTAAGAAGGCTTTGCGACAATAAATCAGGTAAGGACGTGAATAAAATGGCAGAGAACAATCTGGGTAATACCCAATATTTCAGAACAAAACCAGACCAGGAGCTTCAGGTAAAAGAAGTTCTGGATCTCGTTTACACAGCAATGGATGAGAAAGGATACAATCCGGTCAATCAGATCGTTGGATATATTATGTCCGGAGATCCTACTTATATTACCAGTCACAAGGGCGCAAGAAGCATGATCATGAAGGTAGAGCGCGACGAACTGGTAGAGGAACTTTTAAACGAGTATATTAAGAACAAATCCTGGGAACGCTGATATGAGAATTCTGGGATTAGATTATGGATCAAAAACAGTCGGTGTAGCCATCAGTGATCCGCTGGGGATCACCGCTCAGGGTGTAGAGACGATCTGGCGTAAACAGGAGAACCACCTGCGCCAGACACTTGCCCGTATTGAAGAACTTGTTTCGGAATATCACGTGGAGAAGATCGTGCTTGGATATCCGAAGAACATGAACAATACGATTGGAGAACGTGCCCAAAAATCACTGGAATTTAAAGAAATGCTGGAGACACGTACAGGTCTTGAAGTGATCATGTGGGACGAGCGTCTGACAACAGTAGAAGCCAATCGTACTTTAATGGAAGCCAGTGTGCGCAGAGAGAACCGCAAGCAGTATCTGGATCAGCTGGCTGCTGTTTTTATTTTGCAGGGATATCTGGATTCCCTGTCCTGTTAGGAGATTAATAAGATGGAGAAAATTAAATTTCAGCTTGAGGACGGAACAGAAGCGGAGTTTTATGTAGAGGAGCAGACCAGGATCGGAGGAGTTGCATATCTTCTGGTATCTGATTCTCTGGATGATGAGGCGACGGCCTATATTTTTAAAGACGTGTCAGAGGATGACAGTCAGGAAGCCTGCTATGAAATGGTCGAGGACGAGGATGAGATGCAGGCTGTTTTTAAAGTATTTGAACAAATGTTAGATGACGTAGACCTTGAAATGTAGCATGGAGGTGTAGTACTTGAGTAACGAAAATAACAACCAGTTTAATAATGAAGCGCGTGAAAATCATGACGGACAGTTCGGACATGGTCAGAAGAGGCCATACAACAGACCGAAGAATTATAAATATAAACCACAGCACAGAAACTCTTATGGAAGAAAACCAATGCAGGACCGCAAGGCTCCGGCAGATAAAGAGAAGAACGGAATACAGGTACCATTTAAGTCTGCGATAAAGAATTCTTCCCGCAGACCGAAGAAACCAACATCTAAATTAAAGATCATTCCTCTGGGTGGTCTGGAACAGATTGGAATGAATATCACAGCATTTGAATATGAAGACAGCATTGTTGTGGTAGACTGCGGTCTTGCTTTCCCGGAAGATGATATGCTCGGAATTGACCTTGTCATTCCGGATGTCACCTATTTAAAAGAGAATATTTCCAAAGTAAAAGGCTTTGTGATCACTCATGGACATGAGGACCATATCGGTGCGCTGCCGTATGTACTCAAAGATGTAAATGTCCCTGTTTATTCCACGAAGCTGACCATTGCCCTTATTGCAAATAAGCTGAAAGAGCATAATATGACCAATACTACCAAGTTAAAGGAAGTAAGGCATGGACAGGTCATTAATCTTGGTGATTTTTCAATTGAATTTATCAAGACAAACCATAGTATCCAGGATGCATCTGCACTTGCGATCTATTCTCCGGCAGGCATCGTAGTGCATACCGGCGACTTTAAAGTAGATTATACTCCTGTATTCGGAGATGCCATTGATTTGCAGCGTTTTGCAGAGATTGGAAGAAAGGGAGTACTGGCACTGATGTGTGACAGTACTAATGCAGAGAGAACCGGATTTACCATGTCTGAACGTTCTGTGGGACATGTGTTTGATAATCTTTTCAATGAATATAAGACAAACAGAATCATTATTGCCACTTTTGCATCCAATGTAGACCGCGTACAGCAGATCATTAACACAGCTTATCGTTTTGGACGCAAGGTTGCAGTAGAGGGCCGCAGTATGGTAAATGTTATCACAACTGCAGCAGAGCTTGGATACCTTCGCATTCCGGATCAGACTCTGATTGAGATCGATCAGGTTAAGAATTACCCGGATGAACAGGTAGTGCTGATCACAACAGGAAGTCAGGGTGAATCCATGGCAGCTCTTTCCCGTATGGCTGCAAACATCCATAAGAAAATAGTGATCAAACCGAATGATACTATTATTTTCAGTTCCAATCCGATTCCGGGAAATGAGAAAGCGGTATCCAAGGTTATCAATGAGCTTTCCATGAAGGGTGCGAAGGTTATTTTCCAGGATGTCCATGTTTCCGGACATGCCTGCCAGGAAGAAATCAAGCTGATCTATTCTCTGGTAAAACCGAAATATGCAATCCCTGTTCATGGTGAATACAGACATCTGACCGCACAGAAAAATGTAGTTGAGGAACTTGGAATCCCCAAAGAGAATATCTTTGTCCTTGCATCCGGAAATATTCTGGAGCTTGACAGCCAGAGTGCACAAGTAACAGGCACTGTACACACAGGAGCAATCCTGGTAGACGGACTTGGTGTAGGAGATGTAGGAAATATCGTTCTTCGTGACCGTCAGCATCTTGCAGAAGATGGAATTATGATCGTTGTGGTTACGTTGGAACGCCACAGCAATGTGATTCTTGCAGGACCGGACATTGTTTCCAGAGGCTTCGTATATGTGAGGGAATCTGAGGATCTGATGGATGGTGCAAGAGAAGTGGTAGAGAATGCACTGGATTCTTGTCTGGAACGTAATATTACGGACTGGGGCAAGATCAAGACAGTTGTGAAGGATGCGCTCAGTGAATTTTTATGGAAACGTACCAAGAGAAGTCCTATGATCCTGCCTATTATCATGGAGGCATAAAATGGAACCAAATACAATAGAGGAAAGTATTAAAGGGCTTCTGGAGGCTATAAAGGAGAGCCCTGAATATCTGGAATTTCAGAAGCAGAGTGATATCCTGAAAAAGAAGCCCGAACTGAAGGCACGTGTGGATACATTCAGGGCAGATAATTATAAAGTCCAGAATGAATGTGATTCCGATAATCTGTTTGAAGTTGTAGAGCAGATGGGAAAAGAATCCGCAGAGCTGCGCAGACACCCGGAAGTGAATGCGTATCTGGATGCGGAGCTTGCTTTGTGTAAAATGATGCAGAGAATCTGTATAAAACTGGGAGAAGGTATTGATATAGAGGTCCCGGGAATGTGAGCAGATAAACTGTAAAACAGTTATCCTGCTGTGAGCAGATAACTGAGCGGATGACTTTATCCGCCTGACATACAGAAAGGAAATAGCTTATGAGTGATACCAGAGAACGTGCAGGTGCAGCAGGTGTTGTTGTTGCAGGAACGTTTTTTAAGATCGTACTTTATATATGTGTGATAGTTTTACTTTTCTGGGTAGGAAAGGCTTCTTATCAGTTTGGACATGATGTCTTTAATCAGCAGGCCATGAGTCCCGGAGAAGGACAGGAAGTTACAGTGGTGATCAAGGAAGATACTTCCTTGTACAAGATTGCCAAAACTCTTCAGAAAAAAGGTCTGGTCAAGAGTGCAACGGTATTTTATGTTCAGGAGAGACTGTCCACTTATCATGGAAAGCTTCAGGCCGGAACGTATCTGTTAAGTACAGCATATACACCTAATCGTATCATGGGAATTCTGGCAGGTGATGATGAACAGGAAGGGGTAAGTGATTCGTGATAGTTGACGAGCGGATGCGTACCTATATTAATTCACTGGATATGGGAAATACACCGTTTCTTGAAGAATTGGAGCAGTATGCCATCAGGGAACGGGTGCCGATCATCCGGAGAGAAATGCAGAGCTTTATAAAAATGTTTCTGGCTGTAAACCGGCCGAAGCGTATTCTGGAGGTGGGGACAGCCATTGGCTTCTCCACACTTCTTATGTGTGAATATGGTCCTGAGGATCTTGAAATCGTAACGATCGAGAATTATGAGAAGAGAATCCCCATCGCAAAAGAGAATTTCAGGAGAGTCGGACGGGAAGCGCAGATTACTCTGCTTGAGGGAGACGCAGGACAGATATTAAAAGAACTGGAAGATTCGTTTGACATGATTTTTATGGATGCTGCAAAGGGACAGTATATCAACTGGCTTCCGGATGTGATGCGTCTTATGAAAAATGGCGGTGTTCTCATCTCTGACAATGTGCTTCAGGAGGGAGATATCATAGAGTCCCATTATCTGGTAGAGCGCAGAAACAGAACCATATATAAGAGAATGCGTGAGTATCTGTATGAACTGAAACATAATCCATCCCTGATAACTTCGATCATTCCCCTGGGAGACGGAGTTACAGTCAGTGTGAAACAGGAGTGAACAATATGAGAAAAATAGAATTGCTGGTTCCGGCTAGCAGTCTTGAGGTGTTGAAGATTGCTGTTATTTTCGGAGCAGATGCAGTATATATCGGTGGAGAAGCCTTTGGACTTCGTGCCAAAGCAAAGAACTTTTCCCATGAAGATATGAAGGAAGGAATCGCTTTTGCCCATGAACATGGAGTGAAAGTTTATGTGACTGTAAATATTCTGGCCCATAATTATGATCTGCCGGGTGTGAGGGAATATCTGACAGAACTGAAAGAACTGAAGCCGGATGCACTGATCATTGCAGACCCGGGAATCTATATGTATGCAAAGGAAATATGCCCGGAAATCGAACGCCATATCAGTACACAGGCAAACAATACTAACTATGAGACATATCGTTTCTGGTATAATCTGGGAGCAAAGCGTGTGGTAACAGCCAGAGAGCTTTCGCTTGCGGAGATTAAAGAGATCAGAGAGCATATTCCGGAGGATATGGAGATTGAAACATTCATCCATGGTGCTATGTGCATTTCTTATTCCGGAAGATGTCTGCTCAGTAATTATCTGGCAGGACGTGATGCCAACCAGGGAGCCTGTACCCATCCCTGCCGCTGGAAATATTCCATTGTTGAGGAGAAACGTCCGGGAGAATATATGCCGGTATTTGAAAATGAAAGAGGAACCTATATCTTTAATTCCAAGGATCTCTGCATGATCGAGCATATGGACGATATCATTAACAGCGGAATCGACAGTCTGAAGATAGAAGGCCGTATGAAAACCGCTCTCTATGTTGCAACAGTTGCCAGAACTTACCGCAAGGCAATAGACGACTATATGGAGAGCCCTGAGAAATATCAGGCAAATATGCCATGGTACCAGGAACAGATTTCCAACTGTACCTACAGACAGTTTACAACCGGATTCTTCTATGGAAAACCGGATGAGAATACACAGATTTATGATAATAATACTTATCAGAAGGAATATACGTATCTGGGATTTGCTGAGGCAGTGGATGAACGGGGTTATGCGCAGATCACTCAGAGAAATAAATTCTCTGTAGGTGAGACAATTGAAATTATGAAACCGGACGGACAGAATGTAGCTGTCACTGTGAAGGGAATTTATGATGAGGAAGGCAATTCCATGGAGAGCGCGCCTCATGCACAGCAGAAGCTGTTTATCGACCTGGGAACCGAAATCCAGGTTTACGATCTGTTAAGAAGAGCAGAGTGATTAATAAACGCAGCCAACGTTAAATTTGTTGGCTGCGTTTACTGCATTTGCGGGAAAAGGCCTCGAAGCTTTTGCAGAGCAGTTTTTTCGATCCTGGAGACATAAGAGCGGCTGATACACAGTTTTCGGGCAATTTCCCGCTGAGTTTCTTCCTCCATGCCAAAGAGCCCATATCTGCAGCAGATCACCTGATATTCCTTATCTGACAGGACTTTTTTCAGAGAGCGTAGAAGATAGTCGGTATTTTCACGGATATAGCAGTCTTCTACAATATCTACAGGTGCACTCTCGATCACATCTAACAGATTAATCTCATTTCCTTCTTTATCTGTTCCTATGGGTTCATATAGGGACACTTCTTTTGAATGCTTTTTCTTAGCACGAAAATACATCAGCAGTTCATTTTCTATACATCTGGCAGCATAGGTGGATAACCGGGACGCCTTCTGGGGATTAAAGGTTGTGACAGCCTTGATCAGTCCGATGGTTCCAATAGAGATCAGATCATCTGTATCCTCACCGGTTCCCTGATATTTTTTGACCACATGTGCTACCAGCCGGAGATTATGCTCGATCAGGATATTCTTTGCCTGAGAATCACCCTCCTGATATTTTTGAAGATAATATTTTTCCTGGGATATGGACAAAGGTTTTTGAAAGGCCTTCAAATCGCTACCTCGAAGGGGATTTCTATATAGTTTATGTCCGGGACAGGGTGTTGGTGCTTTTCCAGAAAATTTTGAGCCTTTTTACAATTATTTTACCTGTTCTGTACAATTGTGTGATGGCAGAGTGTCTTTTCCTCTGCTATGCTTAATAAAGTTATGTATCAGAATATATGTGTAAAGGGAGCGAAATATTTGAAGTACAAGGAAATAGCAAATAACAAAGAAATTAATGCATATCTGCAGAAAGGAAATGCAAATCTGGGACAGCTGGGTTTTACAGATCATTCAAAGGCACACTGCGTGCAGGTTGCACATCAGGCAGGAAAGATACTGAAACGGCTGGGATATTCAGAACATGAAATTGAGCTGGCAAAGATTGCCGGTTATATGCATGATATCGGAAATGCCATTAACAGAACCCATCATGCAGAATATGGTGCACTGCTTGCAAATGATTTACTGAAGGAAACAGATATGTCCTTGGAAGACAGAATAACAGTGATAGCAGCCATCGGTAATCATGATGAATCAACAGGAAGTCCTGAGGATGTGGTTTCAGCGGCACTTATTATTGCAGATAAAACAGATGTAAGAAGAAGCCGCGTGCGCCAGAAAGAACGATCAGCTTACGATATCCATGACAGGGTAAATTATGCAGTTACAGACGCCAAGCTGAAGATTGCGGAAGACAGATCAGTAATTGCACTGAACCTACAGATTGATGAAAAAATCTGTTCCATGTATGATTATTTTGAGATTTTCCTTGAGCGTATGATGCTTTGCAGGAAAGCTGCGGAAATACTTGGAACAACTTTTAAGCTGACAGTAAATGGCCGTAAGGTTTTATAGAATAAATGAAAAAGATAGAGAAATTTATTGAAAGAGATGCTTGCAAAAAGAGTATCTCTTTTTGTGTTGATTTTTGCAGCGGATGTTTCAAATCTGCATTGAGAAATCAGAATGACTACAGTATAATGGATGAAGAATTTAACCGAATAAACTGCTCAGCAGTTATCAGGTGTAGAACTACGCAGCGAAGTGGATGATTTTATCTGCTTAAATACAATATAACAGGAGAAGCACATGAAAATATATTTAGCCCCGCTTGAGGGAATTACAGGATATACATACAGAAGGGCACTTTACAATTGCTTTGGAGGGTTTGACAAATATTTTATTCCTTTTATTCTTCCAAACCAGAAAGGACATCTCAGCACCAGAGAAAAGAAAGACATTATGCCTGAGAATAATGAGGGGATGTATGCTGTTCCCCAGATTTTGACAAAGAATGCAGAGGATTTTATCCAGACAGCGGAAACACTGCAGGAATACGGTTATAATGAAGTGAATCTGAACCTTGGCTGTCCGTCAAAGACTGTTGTGACAAAAGGCAGAGGTGCAGGATTTCTGGACAGACCGGATGAACTGGACAAATTTCTGGATGAGATTTTCCGTAAATGTGATATGAAGATTTCCATCAAGACTCGATTGGGTATGGATGATCCGGAAGAATTTGAAGATCTGCTGACGATTTATAATAAATATCCACTGGAAGAGTTAATTGTTCACGCAAGAGTGCAGAAAGACTATTACAAAAATACGCCACGTCTGGAAACATTTGGGGAGGCGGTGGAGCGGGCCAAGAGCCCGGTTTGCTATAACGGAGATATCGTCACAGCAAAGGACTGTACCAGATTACAGGACATGTTTCCGACCCTGGACTGCATTATGACAGGCAGAGGAACACTGAAGAATCCTGCACTTGCCAGAGAGATCCGTGGCGGTGCACCTGCGTCAAAGGAAGAAATCCGCAGATTTCATGATATGATGTACAATGAATATTGTGAAGACCTGTCCGGAGACAGAAATATTCTGTTCCGTATGAAAGAATTATGGTCTTATCTGGCACCTATGTTTACTAACAGTAAAAAATATGCCAAAAAGATTAAGAAGGCTGAGAAATGTGTGATATATGAAAATGCAGTCAGAGAACTGTTCAGCTGTGAGCAGTTAATTGGAGAAGTGGAAGATGGGGATATGGAAAAAAATACTGGATCATTATAACAGCTGGAAACTGGGGCATAAGCTGCTATGTGCATTTACACTGGCATCTATCATTCCGTTGCTCCTGATACAGATTTTTGCATTTCAGGTAAACCGTAAACAGATGACGGAGAAGATTGATGAGCTGATGGTCAGTAACCTGACGCAGATTGCGGAACGTGTAAACCTGAACATGGAAGTATATACAAACCTGTTATATCAGATATATAAAGATGAGCAGGTGATCGACAGCGTGACAGCACTGACTGACGATCAGGAAACACATAAGGCAGTAGCGTACAACCAGATTGTAAAAAGAATGAAACAATACCGCAACAGCGATGCGGGGATCCGCTGCCTGAGTATTATATGTCCGGATGGATTAGCTGTAACATATGATTTTGAAACAGATTCTTCTCTGAATACAATCTGGAATAATTATTCAGATATGAGGCAGGCACCACCCTACTGTGAGGCTGTAGATGCACCGGGAATGGTACTGTCTGATACGATGAGATTTGAAGAAGGGGAAAACCCCGGACATTTTTTCCATATTTCCAAAAGACTGTTTGACTTTGATGATCTGGAAAAAGGAAGTATTGCTACTGTTGTTATGTCGGTGGATCAGAGTATACTAAGCTCTATCTGCGGAAACGGCACAAAGCGGGATAACAGTATTAATTTTATTATGAATCAGAAGCAGGAAATAATTTCTTATCCGGATGAAGACTTCACAGGTATTTCCATAAATCCGGATCTGAGTACAGAAGAATTTGTAAAGGTTTCCGGATATCTGAAAAATAAGAAAATAGCACTGAATCAATATGAAGATGCAGATACAGGATGGATCTTCTGCAATGCGTATGACAGAGATTATATGCTCCGGGACGTGACTAGAACACAGGGAATGCAGCTTGGGATTACGGTATTGCTTTTAAGCTTTGCTCTTGTTCTGATTATCTATACAATACGAAATATGGATGCATCCGTAAAATCGGTTGTGCAGGGAATGCAGGAAGTAAAGAAGGGAAATCTGGATGTTCTGGTTCCGGTTCAGTCTTTTGATGAGATTGGTACGATCACGGATAACTTTAATGAAATGACAGTGAAAGTACGGGAATTGATCCGGGAAGTGACAGAAGCACAGGAGAATCAGAAGAATGCGGAAATTCGTGCTCTGGAAGCCCAGATTAATCCACATTTCCTGTATAATACTCTTGATTCCATTAACTGGATGGCAATTGAGAAAGAGGAATATGAAATCAGTAAAATGATCCGAAATCTGGGAGTGATACTCAGATACAGTGTAAATAAGAGCAACCAGATTGTAACCATAAGAGAACTGGCAGACTGGTTGGAAAAATATATCAGTCTGCAGCAGATGCGCTTTAATGATGCATTTGCCTATCGCCTGAATATAGACGAGGAGACTTACGACAGGAAGGTTTATAAGCTACTGCTTCAGCCCTTTGTAGAAAATGCAATCATTCATGGGTTTAAGGAAATGGAAAGCGGCGGACTTCTTCAGATTGATATTATGCCGGCTCAGCACGATCCGGGAATTGTTATCATTATAGAGGATAATGGAAAAGGAATGCCACAGGACATGTTGAAATGTTATAATGACAGAGAAGAAGCCATTAAGGATGAAGGAAGAAGCATCGGCCTTCATAATGCTTTTTCCAGAATGAATATGTATTACGGTGAGAAAGCGTCCTGGAATGTCAGCAGTATGGAAGGTATGGGAACTGTGATCACCCTGCGTCTTCCTGTCCTATAGCAGTCCTTGTAAATAATGCATTTAAGACAGTTTCATATAAAATACAGTATTTAAGGAAAAGAGAAAATGAGAATATTAATCGTAGAAGATGAAATAAAAATCCGTATGGGAATTTCCAGACTGATTACTTCACATACACAGCATACAGTAGTAGGAGAAGCAAAAAACGGAAAAGAAGGACTGGAGATGATCAACCGCTATCATCCGCAGCTTGTAATATCCGATATCCGTATGCCGGTGATGGATGGTCTTGAGATGCTTCAGGAGTCAGTGAAGCAGGGAAACCATTGCCATTTTGTAATTCTCAGTGGTTACTCGGAATTTGAATATGCGCAGAAAGCACTCAGATATGGTGTAGATGATTATTTGCTCAAACCGTTGGCTCCTGAAGATGTTACAGAACTTCTGGACAAAATCCAGCAGAAAGTGGATGAGGAAGAAGCAAAAAACATTCAGACAACAGAAGGACTGCTCAGAGAAATCCTGACAGGTGGACGTAATGACATTACAGATATTTGCCGGGAACTTCAGGAAAAACATATTTTTACAGAAAATCAGCCAGTTTTTGTTGTGGCAGGATATACGGGAAATACCAGTCCGAAATATTCTCAGGCATTAACCGGACAGTGGGAGAAAATGAAAGAGACTTATCCTGAAATGAGGCTTTTTTATGTTACGTTGGAAAATACGCAGGAAATGTTTTTGTTAATTCAGGGAGAAATCACAGAAGAGGAGCTTGAAAGAAAGCTGAATCGGAGAGTATACCAGAATATAACAGAAGAAGATCAGCCAGTATGGACATTTGCTGTCTCAGATCAGCCTGAGGAAATACAGAATATTGTTGAAAAACTGAGAAAGTGCTATTTGTACGGAATTCGTCTTGGCTATCGTACGATTATCACAGAAGAAAAAACAGAAATGATTGCAGAAGAAGAATTTCAATATCCGATACATCTGGAAAATCAGATGCAGACAGCCTTGTGTGAGACAGCCATAGAGCATTTGCGAAAAGAAACGGACTTTTTTATCAACTATACGAAAGAGATGAAATGCAGTCCACGGTATATCAGAAAAACCTATAAAAAAATGCTGGCATTTCTGGAACATATCTGTCATGAAGTAAATCCGGAAGCCTATAAGCTGCTACAGAACCAGGATCTGGAGAGAGCAGCGTCTGAAATGGTGACTCTGGGTGAACTGGAAGCAGTTTTCAGAAAGGCAGTGGAGATTATTATTGAATCTAAGGATAGGAAAGAAGATATCCGTAATTATGCGATCCGCCGTGCAATCAATTTTATTCGGGAACATTACAGTGAAAATATTTCCCTGGATATGCTGGCAGAACGTCTGGAAATCACACCGGAATATTTAAGTGCATTGTTTAATAAAGAGGTAGGAATTAATTTTTCAACGTTTTTAAAACAGTTCAGGATCAGTCAGGCGAAGAGACTTCTGAAAGGTACGGACGAGAAGATTTATGCGATCGCACAGCAGGTTGGATACAATGATCCGAAATATTTTAACAGAGTATTTAAAGAAGAGGTTGGCATGTCTCCCGGTGATTACAGACAGAAAAATTAGGACAGACATTTTGCCTGAATGATTTTTCAGACACGCCCGAGTGAGCGGAGGATAAAGAGAAGGACAGTAAGAGGATGAAAGATATATGGAAAAAAGTCAGCATATTTTTTCTGGCAATGTTAATCGTGTCGTTTAGCGGCTGTTATAACGCATCAAAAGAAAAAAAGGAAAAAACTGTGGCAGAGCAAAAAGAAAATCTGGTGATCTGGGCTTATTATGAAACACAGGCTCAGAGAAATGGATTGAATGAACTGGTAAAGAATTTTAACCAGTCTCAGAATGAATATGAAGTAGAATGGGAATATGTGCCTATGACAGGTTTTGTAAAAGGTCTGTCTTCGGCTTATACAGAGAATAAGCTTCCGGATATGGCAATCCTGGACAATCCGGATACACCGTCCCTGATCCGGTTGGGAATGTTCGAAGATATCACAGAACAGGTAAAGAACTGGAATCTGGAAGAGGAATATTATCAGTCAATCCTTAATACAGTGAAATATGAGGAACGGTATTATGGACTTCCTCTGAATTGTAACAGTACAGCATTGTTTTACAATAAACATATATTGGAAGAGGCAGGTGTCACGCCTCCGTCTGACTGGCAGGAGTTAAAAGAAGCAGCGGAGAAACTCACCACAAAAGACAGAAGCGGATTTCTCATGTGTGGTATGGAAGGAGAGCAGGGAGCATTTCAGATTCTTCCATGGATTTTATCAGCAGGCGGTACTGTAGATGCAATTGACGGACTGCCATGGACAGAAACCTTTGAGTTTTTTTCAGAACTTCTGAAAAGCGGAAGTATGTCAGCAAACTGCATCAATCTGACACAGACAGATGTGGCAAGAGAATTTAATGAGGGAAAAACAGCTATGATGCAGAATGGTCCCTGGGTTTTGCCGATGCTGAAAGAGGCAGGTACAGACTATGGAATTGTATCACTGTCTGAGAACGGTTCACCTGCGGCAGTGCTGGGCGGAGAGAATATAACTATTATTAAAGGTAAAAATGCAGAAGGATCTCTGGTGTTTTTGAACTATTGTATGGAAAATGAAGAGCTTTTGAAGTTCTGCAAGTCTGCAAGTATCCTTCCTGCGAAGATCAGTGCTGCAAAGGAAATGGCAGCAGAAGATGAAGATATGAAAGTCTTTGAGGAGCAGATGAATTATGCAGTTTCCAGAACTTCTGTTCCGCAATGGGAAACAATTGCACAGAAGCTGACTGACAGGATGTATAGCCTGGTACAGGAGAATTAATCTATCAGTACAGAGAATATTATAGCGATTCCATAAAATAATGCACTAAAATAAAATAGTCCACCTTTCTTAAATTATTAGAATTAACCAGAAGGACAATCTCCCATATAATGAGTTCAACAGCAAAAGAGCTGAAACAAATCATTATATGGGAGGTTTTTTTATGAAGATGAAAAAAGTGTTAGCAGCGGCGTTATCCCTGGCATGTGCAAGTACTTTATTTGCAGCGACAGCAGTAACCGCATCTGCAGCAGACAAAAAGGAAGTTGTGATCTGGGATTATTTCGAAACAGATGCACAGAAACAGATGATGCAGTCATTAATTGACGAATTTAATGCATCACAGGATGAGTACGAAGCATCTCATGTATATGTACCATTTGCAGATTACGAGAAACAGCTTACACTGGGTATCGCATCAGGAGAACTTCCAGATCTGGTTATCCTTGATGGCTGTGGTATGGCATCTTTCATTCAGTTAGGATTGTTTGGTGATATCTCCGATGCAGATATTAACTGGGACGAGTACATGGAAGGACCGATGGAATCCACAATGCTGGACGGAAAACATTATGGAATCCCATTTGCAACAAACTGTACCGCTCTGTTCTACAACAAAGATCTGTTTGATGCAGCAGGAATTGATTATCCGGATGAAAATACTACATGGGATGAATTCCACGAAATGGCAAAAGCTCTGACAAAAGACGGAGTATCCGGATTCGGAAATGCAGCAACAAACACAGATGAAGGTACATTCCAGTGCTTACAGTGGCTTTACACAGCAGGCGGATCTTATACAGACATTGAAGATGGTGTAGATGCTTACAAATTAATGCAGGAAATGATCGAAGACGGTTCCTGGACAAAAGAATGTGTAAACTGGACTCAATCAGACGTAAACAATAACTTTATGGCAGGAAACCTTGCAATGCAGCAGAACGGACCATGGCAGATTCCCGGAATCGAAGCAAATGCTCCTGATTTAAACTACGGTGTAACTGTTCTTCCTAAGAAAGATGCAGATTCCGAACAGGCAACATCTATCCTTGGCGGTGAAAACATGGGTGTTGTAAATAAAGATGATACTTCAGGCGCTGAAGCATTCCTGAAATATTATGATCAGACTGATGTTATGGTTGACGCTATGAAACAGTACGGTTCCTATCCTCCAAAAACAGAGGCAGCAAAAGATTCCTACTGGACAGATGATCCAATCCAGAAAGCGTTCCTTACACAGATCGATACATCCATTCCAAGAGGACCAAGCGCTGCATGGCCATCCTACTCAAGTGCGATCCAGACTGGTTTCCAGGAAGTTATGACATCAGCCAAAACTCCGGAACAGGCAGCCAAAGATACACAGGCAGCAGTAGACGCAGTGAAATAATATTAAATGAAATATAATGGAAAGAATGCCTCGCTTTGTGAGGCGGGGCGTTCCTTTCTGAAACTGGACAATATCCATGAATTTGCTCATACAGATATCCATACATGGCTTATTCATGGATGTTGTTCAGAATTTTCAGACAGTATTTTAACTACCACTTTAAGGGGGCAGAAGAATGAAAAAACAAAGAAAGTTAAACGGCGGGGCAAAGATGGGATTTCTGTTCGCCCTTCCCGCAGCGATTTATATGATGGTTTTTATAGGCTATCCTATGATCCAGAACCTGATCTTAAGTTTTAAGAATGTAGATGTTTATTCTTTCGCACAGCCGGACAATCAGGTATTTGTCGGATTACAGAACTATATCGAGTTATTTACCAGTGGTAACTCTATCCTGACTAAATCAATTGCAAATACATTGATTTTTACAGTTGGTTCTATTTTCTTCCAGTTTATCATTGGTTTTGCACTGGCATTGTTATTCAATAAGAAATTTGCCGGATGTTCTTTCTTCAGAGGTATGACAATGATCTCCTGGCTGCTTCCGGTAACAGTCGCAGGACTTCTTTTCAAATTCATGTTCGCAAGTTCTGGCGGTATTATCAACCAGTTCCTTGTATCTCTACATATCATCGACCAGCCAATGGAATGGCTTTTACATCCAAAGTCTGCAATGGTAGCTATCATTGTAGCAAACATCTGGATTGGTATTCCGTTTAATATGATGCTCCTGATCACAGGACTTACCACAATCCCGGCAGAAGTTTATGAAAGTTGCAGCCTGGATGGTGCAAACAAGATCCAGACATTAGTTATGGTAACAATTCCGATGATCAAACCGGCGATTATGTCCGTTCTGACATTAGGATTCGTATATACATTCAAAGTATTCGACCTTGTATGGGTTATGACGAAAGGCGGACCGATCAATTCTACGGAACTGGTTTCCACTTATGCATACAGGCTTTCCTTTGAGGAATTCCAGTTCAGTAAAGGCGCGGCAGCAGCTAATATTCTGTTCCTGATCCTGCTGGTAGTCGGAGTCTTTTATATTAAATTAATCAATGAAGAGGAGGAGATCATGTAATGGGTAAAAAACAGAAAAAAGGTCAGATTGGCGCTTTTATATGCGGATTCATTATCTTTGTGATTTTTATATTTCCTCTGTACTGGATGGTAGTTACAGCATTAAAAACACAGGTGGAAATCTTTGAGATTCCCACACCATTATGGCCGAGAAATCTCTCTCTTGATGCATTTAAAGCACAGCTTTCCGCATCCGGTGATACACTCCGTGGATTCAAAAACAGTGCGATCATTGCTGTTGGAGCAACTATTATTTCCACTGTTTTATCCATACCTGCATCTTATGGTCTGGCAAGATTCCGCTTCCGTGCAAAAAAAGTCATGATCCTGTTCTTCCTGATCACACAGATGCTTCCATCTACTCTGGTACTGACATCATTATATATCATGTTCTCAAAAGTCGGACTGTTAAATACATACTGGGCACCAATCCTGGCAGATGCTACACTTGGTATTCCTTTCAGTATTATCATTCTGAGAACCTATTTCCTGTCCATCCCGAAGGAACTGGATGAGGCGGCAAATATTGACGGCTGTGGATACTGGAAATCCTTCTTCCTGATCATGCTTCCGATTGCAAAGCCGGGTGTGGTGGTTGCAGCAGTATTCTCATTCGTATATGCATGGGGCGACCTGATTTATGGTATTACATTCATTACAAACCCGAACATGAGACCAATCACTTCCAGTATTTATAATTATGTACAGCAGTATCAGACACTGTGGAACTCCACAATGGCATTTGGTATCATTGCAATTTCTCCTGTTGTATTAATCTTTATCTTTATGCAAAGATACATTGTCAGTGGATTGACAAACGGAGCTGTAAAAGCGTAAAAAACAAAAAATAATAAGTATATGAATGCAAATTGGAGCGTGTCTGAAATATATTTAAAATAACTGACATGCTCTAATTTGCTATCAAAAACAGTAAAAGGAGACATAAAATATGAGAGCAAATTCACTGGACTTAAAAAAAGTTTCCATTCATGATTCATTCTGGTCCAAACACGTTGACCTTGTAAGAAATGCGATCATCCCGTATCAGTGGGAAGCAATGAATGACAGAATCCCGGATGCAGAATCCAGCCACTGTCTGGAGAACTTTAAAATCGCAGCAGGAAGAGCGAAAGGTGATTTTTACGGAGCAGTTTTCCAGGACACAGACGTTGCAAAATGGCTGGAAGCAGTAGGATTTTCCCTTGCCTGCTATCCGGATGAAGTACTGGAAAAAACAGCAGATGAAGTAATCGACCTGATCGCAGATGCACAGTGTGAGGACGGATACATCAATACCTATTTTACAATCAAAGAGCCGGACAAACGTTGGACAGATCTCTGCGAGGGACACGAATTATATACAGCCGGACATCTGATGGAAGCAGCAGTTGCCTACTATGAAGGAACAGGAAAGAGAAAATTTCTGGACTGTATGTGTAAATTTGCAGATCTGATTTGCGACACTTTCGGAACAGAAGAAGGCAAGATCCACGGATATCCGGGACATGAGGAAGTAGAAATAGGACTGATCAAACTTGCACGTGTAACAGGAAATAAGAAATATATGGATCAGGCAAAATATTTCGTAGATGCCAGAGGTGTTGGCGAAAATTATTTTATGAAAGAAATGAGCCGCCCGGACTACAAGATGATCTTTCCTGAATTTGCAGATTATACACCTGCATATTCTCAGTCACATAAACCAGTCAGAGAGCAGACAACAGCAGAAGGACATGCAGTACGTGCCGTTTATCTGTATTGTGCAATGGCAGATCTGGCAGAGGCTTATCAGGATGAAGGACTTCTGAAGGCCTGCAAAAACTTATGGAATAATATTGTAGAGAAACGTATGTATCTTACAGGTGGAATCGGTTCTTCCGGACATCTGGAACGTTTTACAGTAGATTATGATTTGCCGAACGAATACAACTATTCTGAAAGCTGTGCATCCATCGGACTTGCCCTGTTTGGTCTGAGAATGGCCCAGATTACAGGAGAAAGCCAGTACATGGATGTGGCAGAACGTGCATTATATAATACGGTTCTTGCAGGAATTGCGCTGGATGGAAAGAGTTTCTTCTATGTAAATCCTCTGGAGGTATGGCCGCCTGCATGCATGGAAGGAACCTCCAAGAAACATGTAAAACCAATCCGCCAGAAATGGTTTGGAGTAGCATGCTGCCCTCCAAATATTGCCAGAACACTGGCATCTCTTGGTCAGTATGTCTATTCACAGAGACCTGAAAAAAGAGAATTATATGTGAATCTCTTCGTATCCAATGAGACAGAACTTGACTGGAATGAAGACAAGATTTCCGTGAAACTTCAGACAGAATTTCCATGGGTAAGTACCTACAGTCTGGAAGTAAAGAATGTGCCGGCAGGCGGAATGAATCTGATGCTTCGTGTACCGGACTATGCACAGGATTATCAGGTAAAAGTAGACGGAAAATTATATGAAGAAAACAAAGAACCGGAAAAAGGCTACCGTAGAGTTCATGTAGAAAAAGACACTAAAATTGAGGTAAGCTTTGCTGCACCTGCCAAATTTATCTATGCAAACCCACAGGTACGTGCAGATTCCGGAAAAGCAGCAATCGTACGCGGACCACTGGTATACTGTCTGGAAGAAATCGACAATTTTCAAAATCTCCCGGCAATCTTTGTAGATACAGATGCACCTCTGAGAGAAGAAAAATCTGATCTCTTCGGCGGAATCATAACAGTGAAAGCAAAAGGAAAGAAAATTGTAGAATCTTCCGTTTCCGACAGCCTTTACAGCGGACAGAAACCACAGCTGGAAGACGTAGAACTTACAGCAATCCCATATCCTTACTGGAATAACAGAGGTGAAGGCGAAATGCTTGTGTGGATGAAGGAACTCAGACCATAGAAATGAAACAGATACCCCTTAAGTAGATGAAAAATATCTATTTAAGGGGTATTCTTAATTTATATCGCAAATCATTTGCAAATTATTTGCAAATTTATATCTTGACTAGGATTTAAAAAAGTGTAAAATATTATTTCGATAAAAAGTAACTGATTAGTATCTTTAAGGCTGCAATATTTTTTATTAAGAAGGAGAAAAAAATCCTATGAAATCTTATGCATTTCAGATGAAATATTTCTTAGCAGGCATCTATATTATCTGTGTTATATTTACTTGTTTTAACGCCAGGTTTTATCATACGCCTCTGGCGAAGATATCTTCAGTAACAGAAAAGGAAACAATGAGTAGGAAAGGAACTAGGGATGCAGAAGAGTATTATTATACTCAGAAAATTACAGCGCGTATATTAAACGGTACCCATAAAGGGGAAGAGATTTCTATTTCTAATGAATATACCACGTCTCAGGTTCAGAATCAGAAATATCACAAAGGAGACACGGTCCTTTTAAGCGGTTCAAGGGAAAATCCAGGGAAATCCATACGTTCCATAAAGCGTGATGGTTATCTGGCATTGCTGGCAGGTGGTCTGTTTTTTCTTCTGATCTGTATTACAGGAAAACAGGGATTCTATACGATCATATCGCTGATATTGAACACAATTATATTCGCGTTTGGATTTCAGGCTTTTATGAAAGGGGAAAATATCTTAAATATCTGCAATGTAATTGCTTTTCTTTTTTCGATAACAACTCTGATCTGTCTGAATGGAATCCACAGAAAAACATGGGCTTCTGTTATTTCAACCATATGCGTACTGTTTCTGATCATGGCATTATTTGAATTTTCTATTCAGTTTTTTGGAGATTTGGATTATTCTAATCTGGAATATCTGGGGAGTATGAGTAATTCCGCTGATATATTCTGGACAGATATTATGCTGACAGGACTTGGAGCTATCATGGATGTAGCTGTAACTATTAGTGCTGCAACAGGGGAAATTGTCCGGAAAAATCCAGATGTTTCTCTGAGAAAATTAAGACATTCAGGACGGGAAATCGGATATGACATTATGGG
>NZ_JBWJVQ010000182.1:0-25554 GCF_056339875.1 Blautia sp. ZXY-1-C6 | reverse complement strand
ATTAACGTTATTTTTTTAACTTTCTCTCAGTTGCCAGCAGAACATATATTGTTAAATTTTTCTCATATATTCTGACAATTGATATTTTATTCACATTATTTACGTGATTATGCACAATTTTCACCATAATATTTCGTTATGCTCATATTAATGTTACTGTTGACCAAATAATCAGTTTATTTATATAATAAAAACATAACAGGTCACGGTAAATACTTTTAACGAAAACACAAACAGGAGGATTCCCAAATGGCAAAAAAAGAGAACACTATCCCAACCATCATCGACACCCCTGAAGCCCTTACTGCAAAGATTGCAGCCATGAAAGAGGCACAGAAGATTTTCGCAACATTTACCCAGGAGCAGGTAGATAAGATTTTTAAAGCTGCCGCTACTGCTGCTGACAAAGCACGTATCCCGCTTGCTAAAGATGCTGTTGAAGAAACAGGAATGGGTATTGTAGAAGATAAGGTTATCAAGAACCATTACGCAGCCGAATATGTATACAACGCATATAAGAATACCAGAACCTGCGGTGTGATTGAAGAAGATACTGCTTACGGTATTAAGAAAATAGCTGAGCCGATCGGTCTGATTGCTGCTGTTATTCCTACAACCAACCCGACATCTACTGCAATCTTCAAAACTCTGATTGCGCTGAAAACACGTAATGCGATCATCATCAGTCCTCATCCCCGCGCAAAGAAATGTACCATTGATGCAGCAAAGGTTGTTCTGGAAGCAGCTGTAGAAGCCGGTGCACCGGAGGGAATCATCGGATGGATTGATGTTCCAAGTCTTGATCTGACAAATCAGGTTATGCGCGAAGCAGACATTATCCTTGCTACAGGTGGTCCCGGAATGGTTAAAGCTGCCTATTCTTCCGGAAAACCTGCTTTAGGTGTAGGTCCCGGAAATACTCCTGTTATCATTGATGACAGTGCAGATATCCGTCTGGCAGTTAACTCCATCATCCATTCCAAGACCTTTGACAATGGTATGATCTGTGCTTCCGAACAGTCTGTAACTGTTCTTGAGAGCATTTATAAGAAAGTAAAAGAAGAATTTCTTTACAGAGGATGTTACTTCCTGAAACCGGATGAATTAGAGAAAGTAAGAAAAACTATCCTTATCAATGGCGCATTGAATGCAAAAATCGTAGGCCAGAAGGCTGCCACTATCGCTGAGATGGCCGGTGTTGCAGTTCCTCCTGAAACAAAGATTCTGATCGGTGAAGTTGAATCTGTAGACATCAGCGAAGAATTCGCACATGAGAAGCTTTCCCCTGTACTTGCCATGTACAAGGCCAAGACCTTTGACGAAGCGATTGCCAAAGCTGAACAGCTTGTAGCTGACGGCGGTTATGGACATACCTCCGCTCTCTACATTGACACAAGAGAAAAGGAAAAAATGGAAAAACACGCAGCAGCTATGAAGACCTGCCGTATCCTCATCAATACTCCATCTTCTCAGGGCGGTATCGGCGACCTTTACAACTTCAAACTTGTTCCGTCCCTGACTCTGGGCTGTGGTTCCTGGGGTGGCAACTCCGTATCTGAGAACGTAGGTGTAAAACATCTTATCAACATCAAGACCGTTGCTGAAAGGAGAGAAAATATGCTCTGGATTAGAACACCGGAAAAAGTTTATTTCAAAAAAGGCTGCCTGCCGGTTGCTCTGGATGAACTTGGCACTGTTATGCACAAGAAACGCTGCTTTATCGTAACAGACTCTTTCCTTTATAAGAATGGATATACTAAAAAGATCGAAGATAAATTAGATCAGATGGGAATCGTACATACCTGCTTCTACGATGTAGAGCCAGATCCATCTCTCGCTTCTGCAAGAGCCGGTGCTGCTGCAATGAGAATGTTCGAGCCTGACTGCATTATCGCAATGGGCGGTGGTTCCGCAATGGATGCCGGCAAAATCATGTGGGTTCTCTATGAAAATCCGGACGCCAACTTTGATGATATGGCTATGGACTTTATGGATATCCGTAAGAGAATCTTCACATTCCCGCATATGGGTAAGAAAGCTTACTTTATAGCTGTTCCAACATCTTCCGGTACAGGTTCCGAGGTAACACCTTTTGCTATCATTACTGATAAGACTACAGGTATCAAATGGCCTCTGGCTGATTATGAATTAATGCCTGACATGGCTATTGTTGATACAGATAATATGATGAGCGCACCTAAGGGACTGACCTGTGCTTCCGGTATCGACGTTATGACTCATGCACTTGAAGCCTATGCTTCCATGATGGCATCTGATTATACAGATGGTCTTGCATTAAATGCGATCAAACTGGTATTTAACTATCTGCCACGTGCATACAAAGATGGTTCTGATGTAGAAGCAAGACAGCATATGGCAAATGCTTCCTGCATGGCTGGTATGGCTTTCGCAAATGCTTTCCTTGGCGTAAACCACTCTCTTGCTCATAAGCTGGGAGCTTTCCATCACCTTCCACATGGTATTGCAAATGCTCTGGTTCTGCTTCATGTTCTGCGCTATAATGCAGCCGAAGTTCCAGCTAAGATGGGTACCTTCCCACAGTATCAGTATCCGCACACACTTGCACGTTACGCTGAGATTGGCCGTTCTGTAGGTCTGACAGGCAAGAACGACAGCGAAGTATTTGAGAAGCTTCTCCAGAAACTGCAGGAACTGATGGATACTATCGAGATCAAACATACGATCAAAGAATACGGCGTAGACGAGAAATACTTCCTCGAAACTCTGGACGAAATGACCGAACAGGCATTCAACGACCAGTGTACCGGTGCCAACCCGAGATATCCATTAATGTCTGAGCTGAAAGAAATCTATCTGAAAGCTTACTATGGAGAGGGAAATATTCCTGAATCCAGGAAGGCCAAAGAGAAAAAAGAAACGAAATAAGATTTGCTGAAAATAAACCTTTTCCTTTAAAAATATAGTGTTTAAACCAATATAATAAGGGCTGTCAAAAAACGACAGCCCTTATTATATTATTTCTTACTGCGATATGCTTCTGCTTCCCAATGTGTGATGAAGTATGTAATATCATCTGTCATGTGAAGCGGGCCACCAAAGCTTTCTGCATATACTGCAAGCTTAATGGCATCTTTTACAAGAAGCTGTGCTTTTGCAGCTTTTCCCTTATCATCTTCCATGATAAAGGCACCGACTCCCTGTACCAGGATCAGTCTTGGCTCTTTGTCATTCTCTGCCATAAATGCATCCAGCGCAGCTTTTGCCTGGTCAATATCCTCTACAAATAACGGATATGGTCCACAGTATACAATGTGATCCGGTGTAAATGGTTTCAGAAGCGGTGCAGCCGCTGCCTTATCTTTTACGAAGTTATCAGCTTCCGCTACAGGTACAACTTCTACTGCATGTCCCAATAACCGGGAAAGCTTCTCTGCTGCCTGTTCTTTTTCAGATGTAACAGCATCACTGACATCAGCAGTTCTCTTTACCTGTTTCTCTAATTTACTGATCACGCCGTCAAATAATGCTCCAATTTCCTCTACAGTATTTGCTGCAACGAAAATTCCGTGATTCTGGAGCAGAAGAACCTGAACATCTTTTCCAAATTCTTCTTTATAAGCATTCATTTTCTCATAGCAGATACGCGCAAGTGTATATCCGGGTTTGCAGATATCAATCCAGAGTACATCTTTTCCAAGAAGCTGTTCACTGAGTTCCTTTGCCCCTTTTCCGCAGGTCAGTCCATTGACAAGTGTAGGATGAACATGCAGTACATAAGTATAGGCAAATAAGTTATGAAGCAGTGCTTCTACACTTGGACGTTTTGTTTTGTCAGCATCTGTTACTGCAGCCATAACATCTGCAAGATACAGTGATTCACGTTTGACATCGTCTTCCGGATAATCTGTTTTCATGATCTCATTCAAACGTGCTCTGCTCATTTCCACAAATTCCTCTGACTTGATTGTAGCAAGCTGTGTACCAGAGCCTTTTACATACAATGTGGTGTCGTCTTTTACTGAAGTATTACCACCGCCTGCAAGAACATAGGCAGGGTTGCTTCCATAAGTATTTGACATTTTTACTAAGGTTGAAAGATCCATAGTTAAAATACCTCCCATATTTTAATAGTTTTGCTATTACCCATTCCATTGTACACGATATCCTACTTTTTTCCAAGTGTTATAATGTTGCTGTTCACACACCACTATCCCGCGAGGTGTTTTGGCATGATATGCCAAAATCCCGAGACATACAAGCCAAAATTCCATTGCCGCAGGCAATCTGGAATGAATTTTGGCTACGTTACTGTGAACGGAGTAAACAGTAACGTTATAACAATCCCGCAAATAATCTCATAAACAGCTGTCCCAGGCGCAGATATGCGCTGCGTCCGGTACTGTACTGTTCTGTGACTTCACGGCATTCATCCATTGTTGCTGCAAGATCATTTCGGATATCCAGAACTGCCTGGCAGTCTGCCATAAAGCAGCCATTTTCAAAATGATGATACAGACTTCTGTAATCCAGATTTATAGTTCCGCAGGTTGCCATACAATCATCTGCCACACTCATCTTTGCATGACAGAAACCAGGTGTCCATTCGTAGATACGCACTCCATGTTTTACCAGTCCATGGTAAAAGGAACGTGTGATGTTGTAGATCATCTTTTTATCCGGAATACCAGGTGTGATGATCCTCACATCCACCCCACGCTTAGCAGCCAGACACAGGGCATGGCTCATTTCATCTGTGATGATCAGGTACGGAGTCATAAACCAGCAGTATTTTTCCGCTTTATTCGCCATACTGATATACACCTCTTCGCCTACCTGCTCATGGTCCATAGGACTGTCCGCATAGGGCTGGATAAAGCCTGTCTGCTTTGCCTGATAATCTGTGTGAACCAGAAATCCGGTAAAATCACTGTCATTTTTATCCTTATCACTGACAGCATTCCACATCTCAAGGAATGTTACTGTCAGGGAACGGACAGCCTCGCCCTCCAGACGGATACCTGTATCCTTCCACTGTCCATAAGGATGTGTAAAATTAAAATATTCATTGGCAAGGTTGTAACCGCCAGTAAATCCCACTTTTCCATCGATCACTGTGCTCTTGCGGTGATCCCTGTTATTCAGAAACACATTCAGACCCGGAGTAAAAGGGTTGAACACTCTGCAATGGATTCCCACATTTTCCATTTTCTTAATGAAGTCTGTATTGATAAACCCAATGGAACCCATGTCGTCATAAAACACTCTGACTTCTACGCCTGCCTTTACGCGGTCTTCCAGAACTCTCTGGATTTTATGCCAGGCCTGTGCATCCTCAATGGCATGATATTCCATAAAAATGAATTTCTCTGCCTTTGCCAGATCTGCCAGCTGAGCCTCCAGCCCTTTGACTGCCTCATCATAATAAATAACATCTGTATTCTGATAGACCGGATAGGAGGCATTTTTCTGTATATAATCAGAAATATTGCCTGCCTTCGGGATTTTCCTGCCAAGCGTTTCCCTGCACTCACTGTCATTGGGAAGCAACGGCAGAAGTTCCCTGTCGATCTGGTCATAACGCTCCCGCATTTTACGGGTACCGCCATTGAGACCAATCAGTAAGTACAATCCCACTCCCAAGATAGGGAATACAAGGATCAAAATAACCCAGGGCATTTTCATAGATGAAGTCTGGTCTGACGCATACAGCTTAAGAACCAGTACACCTGCAAGAAGCCTTGTCATCAGATTGATAATCTCCGCATATTGATTCAGCTTTGTGATCATAGCAATGATAAAAGCTGCTTCCAGTAAAATACATACTGCGGAAAAGCATAATCGTTTTACACCATTTTTCGTTTTCGCCCTGCCTTCCAGGGTATCCTGTTTCATATTCTTTCTCTCTCCCTCTGTCATTATACGTTAATATTCACTCTGTTCCCAGAACACATATCAGACAGATAAAATCGTCCGCTTTTTTTACTTGCTTATAACCGGATAACTGCTCCGCAGTTTCAGTCAGGAAAGATTTTCTGCACATTTATTTGTGCCTATATACTCTGCTACTTTATCTGTCACTTTATTGCAGATTACCGTATAAGCTGCTCCCAGTACATTGGCGCCTATACGAAGCGCTACTGCTGCCGGCATTCCGAAGATCCCTGCTGCAATAGATAAGGCTCCAAAAGTATTAAATGCAGTCTGCCACGGATATCCAGCTGAATATCCAACTCCGATTCCTCCGATCATTCCTATGTACGGATACATGGATTCAGGAAGTACCAGATACAGCACAATAAACAACAGGCATCCCACAACATTGAACATTCCTCTTCTCACAGACCTTGGGACACAATCCTCTGTAAAAGGCAGACATACGGACATACAGGCGATTCCTGCCCACATTGCTCTTGGAAGTCCCAGAAGATTCATAAACAGCATTGCGCTGGATACGATCAGTGTCAGTTTCACATACCATCTGCTTCTTGCTGACTTAAGATCAAATTCCCGGAACAAATCCAGGAAGGTTCTTCGATAGGCTCTGTTTCTCTGGTTCTTATAGAAGACGATCATACAGATCACCATTCCCACCAACAAGCCGATCACACGGAAGGTGTATTCCTTTCCTGTCACATCATAGCCCAGAAGCAGCAAATAGCCCAGCACAAAGGTGGAATGATTGTACATGATCACATTGTGACAGCCCAGTATCATCAGCAGTAAAATACACACAGCATTCACTGCAAACGCAGCTAACGGAGGCACCATATTTGCCAGACGGGGTCCTGCCATAAGAATACCGAAGATCCCTGCAATGGAAAGCAGTCCATGTGTTGTCCTGATCCCGAAATCTGCCTGCCGCAGCACAAGCACTGCCAACAGAACAGTAACACCAACTACACTGTTGCTACTCCCTGTAAGCTTACTGTACATGCTCACCACTGCTACGCAAAAAGCCATAACCAGATACACTTTAAAATTATAGATTAAAATGTGCCGTCTTTTCTCTTTGGGATCTGTGGTGCTTCTGATCAGCTGTTTGGAGCCGGTCGAACTCAATTGTAATTCCTGATAAAATGTCATGTCTCGTTACCTCTCTTTCGTGAAAATCTATAAAAATTTATGAATTACCTTTTTTAGTAACGAGCACTATACCGCAGTTCCCTCTGTTAGTCAAGACTTAATTATTTTTCCAGGTCTCTTCTGATTATTTCTTCCAGCCTGTCCAGATCCTCATTGTCAGGATGAGATAACGCCCTGTCAAAATTCTGGATCAGTTCATCCAGGTTCGGCGCATGATCCGGCTTCTCTTTCATCTTTACGTATCTGTCCCTAACTGACTGGGGCATTTTCCCCTGACACATAAATTCTCCCATCACTGTATTACTCTCATCCACAGATTCTTTAACTTTCCCGAGAACCTGTTGGAAATAGGCTTCACTGCCTCCGAAGCCTGCTGTTCCAAACAGAAAGATCTTCTTATTTTTCAGGCTCTTTAACAGTTCAAGTGTTACAGGATCTGCATTCCCTATATCTGTCCAGAATCCAATGTATAATATGTCGGATGAAAGAGCCTTCGCTCCTTCTGTTCCAAAATAATCACAGTTTTCCTCAGGCAATACCTCCCTGATCTTCTCCGCAAGCTTCTTTGTGTTTCCTGTTTTACTGCTGTACAAAATTGAGTATCTTTGTGTTCCCATGCTGTCTTGCTCCTTTTCGTTTATGCACTCTCGGAGTCTTCCTTGTATTTGCTTTTGTAAAAAGATTCCGAGAGTACATTTTTATCTGCGTTATTTATATCAGTTATAAATCCTCGTCCGACACTCCATCCCGGAACATTTTCAGTAGCTCTTCCAGGCTTTCTCTCAGTTTTTCATTCTTATTATACTGAACCAGCACCACTGTAACAATGGCAGACAGAATTATGCATCTGCGGATCAGTTTTCGGATGCGGATACATTTCTTTACATCTTTTCTTCCCTTTTCATAGAGTTTTTCTGCCATCCTGTCAGCTCTGGCATCTTTGCAGGCAATATAATCATCAATCACCTGCTTATCCTCCTCACAGATATCCAGATTCTCATACTGACTCCTCAGCTCCTCGAGTTCTGCATTATTCTGTCTGATTACTGTATCTTTGCGGTTGATTCTCTCAGCTGCACTCCGGCTCATTCTCTCTGTTCGTTTACTCATGATAAAAACTCCTTTCGTTTATTTTTTATTATCTCCTATTTTAAACTTTTCTCAGGCTTTTCTCAATAAAATAATAAAATAATGGAGGACTCCTTTTTTATAAACTTAAACAGGGAGAGTATAACTCAAAATGAGTCATACCCTCCCTGTTCTGGGGATCCTATTTCCCGATCACTTTTTTATTTTTTGAACTGTTGAAAATAGTTTCATCTAACAGATATTAAACATTACATTTCTGCTGTAAGAATCTCTAATAATTCTCCATAAAGAGCCTGATTCAGATGCATCGCATTCAAAGATGCCACAGCATCCTTTCCAAGTTTCTGTATGGTAGATAAAATTTCAGATTTCAAATTGTATTCAATCTGCGCACGTTCCAGAACAGCAAAAATCTCTTCTGTCCATCTATGCTCACACTCTGTTATTCCATCAACAAACTCTACACATATTTCCTGATCCACTGGAATATCCTTTACAATAATCTCAAATCTGTCAGGATTCTTTTTCCATTCAGATACACAGTCACATTCCCGGTCTCCGACATATATTTTAAAGTTGGATTCCTTCACACCATAGAACCATAATTTCCATGTACGGTTCACAGGAATTACATCTGTATTTCCCGCAGCCCTGGAAATTGTAAATATATTCTTCTCCTTTGCAAACCGTGTTTTTACCCAGTTCTCATCATTATCTTCCGCTGTATCCCCCTGATCTTCCCACAGTTCAAATGATCCTGTATTACCAGGGAATATTTTTATCAGGAATTTTTCCGGATTATCTATGGAATTGTCATATTCCTCCATATCTTTCAGCGGGATAATACCGCCCTCTTTTACAAGTACAGGAATCTCATCTATAGTTCTCCACAGTTCCATCAATCGTCCGCCATCATACCTTCTTCCATTAAAGAAATCATACCAGACTCCTTTAGGGATCCAGGTAACTGCTTTGGCAGCAACTGCAACCTCATCCATTTTTTCCGTAATCGGAGAAACCATCATCTCATTTCCAAAATAATAATTGTTTGGCACATGATAAGTCTGCTCCTGATCCGGTTCCTGATAGTACATTGGCTGTACAAGCGGAATTCCGTCTCTGCTTGCATACTTATTCATAGTATAAAGATAAGGAACCAGGCTATGACGCATACGAAGATACTTCTTCATTGTTTCTTCCACAATCCGGTTATACTTCCACGGTTCTTTTCCATTAAATGGATTATCTGTACTGTGAAGGCGGTTGATCGGAGAGAATACTCCCAATTCTACCCATCTGGCAGTCAGTTCATCATCTCTGTATCCAAACATATGACCACCAATGTCATGGCTCCACCATCCATATCCGATATTGCTGGCATTTGCAGTGAAATATGGCTGGAACTTCAGACTCTCCCATGTAATAATCGTATCACCAGAGAATCCAATGGGATATCTGTGGCTTCCCGGACCTGCATATCTGGAAAAGGTAAGTTGTCTCTTGCCTTTCCATACACTGTCAAGATAGTGATAATGGTTCAACATCCAAAGGGGATCCAGACCCGGTATTTTCGTAACAGTTCCCTGCTGCCAGTCAAGCCACCAGAAATCTACGCCGTCTTCTTCCATCGGATGATGCAGATCATTAAGATAAACCTCAAGGAATTTATCATCTGCTATGTCAAAAAGTACCGGCTCTTTTTGCTCAGGATCCATTCCCATTTTCTTTGCAATACGTGGATATGCTTCTTCATATGGGCGGATTCCATCTGCCGGATGAACATTCAATGTTACCTTCATATTATGGTCATGAAGCCATTTCAGGAATTCCGGCGGATCCGGAAACAGCTTTTTGTTCCAGGTATAGCCTGTCCATCCGCTTCCATATACAGGATCCACATCCTCAACAAGATGCCAGTCCATATCGATAACAGCTACTGAAAAAGGAACTTTTTCTTTTTCAAATCTCTCTACCAGCTCTTTATACTCTGCTTCATCATATTTGTGGTAACGGCTCCACCAGTTACCCAGCACATATCTTGGTAAAAGAGGTGTTTTTCCACAAAGATGATAAAAATCCTTCAGACATTCAAGGAATCGATGACCGTAACCAAAGAAATAAAAATCTTCTCCTTTGTTTTGTCTTGGTTTTACAGAACCATTTTCCATAAGTACCATTGTATGAGAATCATTCAGAACAGAAAATCCGTCTTTTGACATAATTCCATGTTCCAGCGGGATTTCACCGTTGGCCCAGTCCAGAGTTCTTGCAGTTCCCCGAAGATCTTTCGTCTCTTCTCCGTAATGCCATACTCTCTCTCCTGCCATTCCACCTGCAACGCGGACCATCAGACCGCCTGGTGTAAATTTCTGTTTATCATAATGAATCTCCAGATTCTTTGTATAGATATCAAGAGTTTCCTCTTTTTCTACAACACGAAATTCCGGAACAGGAAATTCTCTGTTGTAAACCATCTGGGTTGCATGATCTTCAAATTTCCCATCTTCGCTATACTCAAATCTGATTAATGCGGTTGTCAACATTGATATTCTGTAATTTTCCCCCTGCAGCACTGCGCCGGCAGAGCACAAAGGATGTGTTGGTACTGCGTATTTTTTTAAGCTCATCAGTTTATGCCTCCTTTTTACTCTTTAACTGTTTACTCCTTGACTGCACCATTGGCAATTCCGGCTACGATCTGTTTCTGGAACAGTAATACCATCACTAAAGTAGGAATTACTACAACTACAGCAGCTGCCGCAATCTGGTTCCAGTAAATTGTATACTGCCCTCTCAGATATCCGATACGGACCGGAACTGTCTGGATTGATTCATTACTGTTCATGGTACATGAAAGAAGATATTCGTTCCATGCTGAAATAAAAGTCATAATCGCAGTTGTAAATACTCCCGGTGCTGCAATTGGAAAAATAATTCTCCATAAAGTTCCCCAGGTAGAACATCCATCAATCTTCGCTGCCTCCTCCAGTGCAAGAGGAACCTGTTTGAAATGTGCCACCATAATCCATACTGCACTTGGCAGAGTAATAGATGAATACGCCAGACATACCCAGTAGGAATTCAGTTTTCCAAGAGAATAGTACATATTGAACACCGGTCCGATAATGATCATCTGCGGAAACATTGCTACTGTAAGGATCAATGCCATCAGAAGATTTTTTCCTTTGAATTTGAATCTGGATATGATATATGCAGACATAGACGCAACAACAATTACATACAAAGTAGTAAATCCGGACATAACAAAGCTGTTCCATACTGCCCTGAGAATATTTTTTTCAAAAATAACTGTTTTAAATGCATCTAGTGTAGGGTGCTGCGCAATAATACGATATGCGCCATCTCCGAATATTTCTGTTTCAGGTTTAAATGATGTGACCAGAATCCAGAAGAATGGAAATACTGAAATCAGCAAAAAAGCAATAATAAAAATCCAGCTTACTACTTTAAACGTACTTACCTTTTTCATCCTTTCTCCCCTCCTTAGTCGTTTCCCATGACATCTGCCCCAAGTACTTTTACATACAGGAATGCAATAATTGCTACTACAACAAACATTCCCATAACAACTACGGAACTGTATCCATAATTACTCTGGTCAAACATCAGCTTATAAGCATAAATAGATAAACTCTCTGTTCCATTTCCAGGACCGCCACCTGTCAGGATTGCGATCAGGTCGTATACACGGAATGCATCCAGTGTACGGAATAACAAGGCAACCAGAAGGCTTGGTTTCACCAGTGGCAATGTAATCTTAAAGAATGTCACCACCGGACCTGCACCATCAATCGCAGAGCTTTCATAAAGGCCTCTGTCAATAACCTGCAGGCCTGCCAGCAGAAGAAGTGCCATATATGGAGTTGTTTTCCATACATCTGCAATAATTGCAGCACTCATCGCCCCATGAGAGGTCAGAAGCATTGCAGACTGACTGTTTATAATTCCCAGTTTATTAAACAGAAAAGAAACAATTCCATAACTTCCATCATACAGATAACTCCAGATCATAGCTGATACTGCTGTGGGGATTGCCCACGGAATCAGCGCAACCGTACGGACAAGACCGATTCCTTTCATTGCTTTATTCATAATCAATGCCAGAAGCATTCCCAATACCAGCTCAATTCCTACTGAGATCACTGTAAAAATCAGTGTATGTCCCAGAGCTTTCCAGAAACGGGTATCTTTGATCAGATTCCCATAAGCCTTCAGGCCAATAAAATTAGACTTTACAATACATGTGTCCATTTCATCTAAAATCTCCGGTATTTTGTCTTTATTATAGAACTCTACATCCGGATATTTATCATAAAGTGCAGTAATATCTGTTCTGAGCTTTTCTTTAAAAGCAACCAGTTCATCCTTTTTATCAGAAGAAATCTTCTCTGTTCCCTTTGCATTTTCATATTCACTCATTACGCTGCTGACTGTTGCCTGGATTTCCTCTACTGCTTTCTGATCCTCTTCTGACATTAAAGTCTTATCATCATCCAGAAAATAATTGATATAATCACAATCCTCATAGAACAGCTCTCCATTAAAACGTTCTGACAAATAGAAGCTGTTTGCGGTCTGATCATTAATGCGATAATCAAAAAATGTATACATAAAGGATGTTACAATTGGATAGATAGAAAAAACACCAATAAAAATCAAAAGCGGCAGAATAAACAGAAACTGCTTAAAGGTCATTTTCTTAACCATGTTTTTCTCCTTTTCTCTGCAAAATTGATATCTGAAAGTTCAAAAGGACTGTCTGACAAACCGGACAGCCCTTTTATTCACTGAAGTTTTTATTTTCCCTCTGTGTCCAGTAAAGTCTCTATCTGATTTACTGTATCATCCAGTTCAGCCTCACCAGATAAATATTTGTGCATAGCAATCTGCAGATTATCAGATAATTCCTGATAATTGTCAGAGCTTGGACGGGCAATCGTATTATTTAATGCTGCAATAAATCCAGGATTTTCCAGAAGCTTGTTTCCTTCTTTTACTTTTTCATCATCAGCTGCTGCAGTCCATCCGGGAGCACTTCCGCTTCCAGCTGCATAGATCACCTGTCCATCCATGGAAGTAAGGAAATCAAGGAATGCCCATGCGCCATCTTTATGTTCACTGTTTGCATTAATTGCTGCAAGCCATCCACCGATACAGGATCCATTTGGAAGAGGTGCAATATCTATCTGATCCTGATGAACAGCAGTCTCATCTGTAAGGAGTGCCCATGCATATGGCCAGTTTCTTGCAAAAACACAGTCTCCATTGACCATGCTGTTTGCGGTCTGATCTTCCTGATATACTAGAATATCTTCCGGAGTCGCGTCAGAATCAACTGCTTTCTTCATTAATTCCAGGCCACCCTTGACATCATTGAAATTATTTGTCCATTCATTTGCATTACATACAAGTCCTTCATACTGATTAGCCTGGAATACAAGTCCGGTCTTTGTTCCTTCCTGACCTTTGTAGTTCTCTGCCATAGTGATCAGATCATCATATGTATAATCTCCACTTACCAGTTTGTCCGCATCTTCCTGTGAAACAATATCTTTGCGGAAAAATAATACACCATAATCCGGATTAATAGGCAGTGCATATGTTTTCGCACGATAAGTTCCTGAATCAAGAGAGCCTTTATTATATTCAGATGCCTTTCTTCCGGATTCTTTCATATATCCATCCAGTGCTTCCAGATATCCGGCACCTGCCAGATCGCCAGCCCAGGCAGTATCAATAGAAACTACATCATATTCAGAACTTCCGGCAGAAAAAGAAGTAGTCAGCTGACTCTTTTCCTGATTTGAATCATTAGGAGCAACCACAATGTTTACTGCGTATTTGTCCTGACTTGCCTCAAATGCATCAATTACATTCTGCATAACATCCATATGTCCATCATCTGCTCTGAAAAAATTAATGACTTCACGTCCGCTGTCATCTTTCTCCTCTGCCATTACCGGAACTGTTATTCCTGCTGCCATAACTGCACACATAACTAATGCTAATACTTTCTTTCCTTTCATTTTGATTACCTCCTGCTATCTTCCCTTAAAATCATTGTATTCTCTGTAGGTGTTGCGCAACACTTAGCTTGTATTTATAATAGCATCTATTCCTAAAACGCGCAATAGGTGTTGTGTAACACCGTATATTTACATATTGTTATTCTATTGTTTTTATACGTTTTGCACAATCGCATAATTATTGGCCCAACAACAGTCCGCTTATGTCAAACAGTAAAAAAGCCTGAAAACACGAAAAATATATTTCATTTCCCGCATTATCAAGCCTTTTATTTTAATTCTGTTTTCTGGTACTGTCACGAATCACTAACTGTGTGGGAAGAATCACTTCCTTTTTTCTTACCTCTTTTCCCTCAATAAGATCAATAAGCATCTTCACTGCCTCTTCCGATTTTCTCGGAATATCCTGATTAACTGTTGTCAGGCGCGGATATAGCATTGTCCCGTAAATATTATTATCGAAGCCTGCAATTCCTATATCATCCGGAATTTTATACCCATCCTCCTGAAAGCTTCTCATGACTCTTGCTGCCAACTGATCACTTACACAAAAAATAGCATAATTTTTGCCACAAAAGCGTTCTAACTCTTTTAAACGTTTTCTCCGTTTTTCTGAATCTGCAGGATCTACATAAATATGATATTTCGCCTGATATTCCCGTCCATTTTTCCTAAGTGCCATTTTGTACCCTTCTACACGCACAAGCTCTGCACCTTTGGCGGTTTCTTCCATCAAAACCAGGATTTCCTCATAACCGCATTGAAATAAATAATTTACAAGATTATAACTTCCATTTAAATCATCCAGTCCAATATTATAAATATCCGCATCCTGTTTTCCATATGTATCAATTCCAACCACCGGACAACCGTCTACAAGATTTCTTAGTTTCTCATAATCTTTCTGCGCAAATGTAACTGTAATGATCCCTGCCACACTCCACGATGCAGACATCTGGAAAATTTTATCCAGATCCATTTCTGCATACAAAAGCATATAATATCCCGCTTTACGCAGTTCTCTTTCTATAATTCCCACGATTGTTCCATAGAATGGGTCTGCAATGGTTGTATCTTCATAAACTTTTGTTGTATGAATCACCACACCGATCAGCCTGGTCTTTCCCCTGGTCATTGTCTCCTGGGCCAGCTTCGGGACATAGTGGTTTTCTTTTAACGCTTTCTGAATACGTTCCACATTTTCCTTGGAAACTTTATTAGTCCTTCCGTGAATGACATTTGCAACTGTAGTCGGACTAACCCCTGTAATATTTGCTATATCCTTAATCGTAACCATATCTTCCTCGTTTACTTTTTTATTATTATATGTTTTTTCACCATTTTTTTCAATCCATGAATGTTCTATACAAATGTTATTATTCCATAAATTGTTTTGGTATGAATACGATCTTCAGAATTATGTCAGTTTGTGGACAGTTGTCCCTTTTATAAATACTGGCTAAACTCAACCTTCTCTTTATTCGGTCCCTCAATTGTAAAGAACTTTACTCCGTTTTCCCAGAAGGGAAGAAAATGAACGGTATCGTTGGTTGTATTTAATCCTGCCTGATTAATCATTTCATATACTTTTTCAATATCTTTTACATCAATCGCCATATGATCGATGGCACCGGCTTCCATCTTAGCTGCTTTATTCTCATATGTCTCAACAACAAGTGTATTTAATTTCAGAAAAGCAACCTCTTCATCTGCTTCCTCATTTACTGTACGAAAAGCAATTTCAAATCCCAGAGCCTTATAAAAATCAATGGTTGCTTCAATATCATTGGTCGGAATTCCAATATGCTGAATTCCATTAAACTGTTCTTTTAAATTCATTTTCATTTTCCTCCTGAAAGTCAGTTATAATATCCATCTGATGAAAATCATCCAACATATTTATGTATTGTTGCTCTTACAGCTCCAGGTCCTGCAATCATCTCACGGAACATATCCTCAACCTTCTCTCCCACACCGTCTTTGTAAAGGTCAGTGAAGAACAGACGCTCATTGGAAAGAATTGGTTTTAACTGATCCTTAAATGTTTCAGGTTTACCTACTACAATATCCTTAAACTGTTCCTGCAGTTCCTCATTCATTGGGTCCGGTGCAAGTTCAAATTTATTTCCTTCATCATCTACACCAAGCATATATCTGAGCCATCCTGCAATTCCCAGCGGAATGGCTGTCAGTCTGGAAGCATCTCCGAATTTCTGTACATATGCTTTGATTGTTTCGCCGAAACGGATGCCAACCATCTGAGATACATCTACTGCCAGACGAAGGTTGGTGTCTCCCAGATATTCATTTGGAAAACGATCGTTAAAAAGCTCATCCACAAATGCCTGAGGAGAAAGGATTCCAGGGTCAGCAACTACCGGAAGACCTTCATCATAAGCAATCATACGTGCCATTTTCATCATATCTTCATTTGTATTAAGCATATGCGCAAACAGCTCATATCCAAGAACTACTCCCAGCGGACCTGTAGCAGAATGAACCGGATTCAGACATACGGTTACTTTCATACGTTCAGAAAGGTTAACTGTATTTCTGTCTGCCATATATACGCCGAAACCTTTTTCCAGAGCCGGACGTCCGTTAGGGAAGCTGTCCTCTATTACCAGATACTGTGGTTTCTCAGCATTGACAAATGGTGCAATGTATGTCTTCTTACCTGTAATCACCGGCTGCATGTTCTCAACACCCAGCTTCTCAAGGTCTGCTGCAATCTGCTCGCTTGGACGAGGTGTGATCTTATCGATCATTGTCCATGGAAAAGCAACTACTTTCTCATCGCTTACATAGTTTACAAATCCCTCATCAACAAATCCTGCTTTCTTCCACTCTTCTGTCATTGTCAGTACTGACTCACGAAGCTTTGCACCGTTCTGTGAGCAGTTATCCATGGAAACCAGTGCGATCGGATATTTGCCGGCTTTATATCTTTCATAAAGCATTGCAACCAGAACTGCCATGGCACCAGCTGCTTTGTCCGGACCATTCTTGATATCTTCCTCTACAAACGGGAACCATGTTCCATCAGCTTTCTGTAATGCATAACCTTTCTCTGTGATCGTAAAGGAAACCATCTGCAGGGATTTGCTTGTGAAGATTTCTTTCAGGCGTTTCCACTGTGCTGCATTAGAAGACTGTGCCTTCACTGCTTCTGCAAAGGCTCCGACTACTTTATACTCACGGGTTCCATCCCCATGCAGGATTACACTTAATCCCAGATTGTCATATGGATCATAAATCTTATCTACTACATCATAATCAAAAGTTTCCACACAGGTAATCCCACGGTCCAGCACTCCCTCTTCCAGAAGACCATCTGCAATTCCACCGATGAATACGCGGAAAATATTTCCGATACCAAAGTGAACCCATACCGGATTCTCCTTTGCATTCTCAGAGGCAGCCTCTACATCATAACCCGGAAGAGCGATTCCTGCCTTTTTCCATGCTTCCTGTTCCTTGATTCCATTGATTGATAATTTCATGTTATATCCTCCTTGTTTGTCTTATTCGATGCTTATTGTTTGTTATTATGTTTTTTACTTACGTTTATATCTTAACTGTAAGTTGAGTATATATCTTTTATTTTAAAAAATCCATTGACAGAAATTCTAATTTTCAAACAACTTTTTTGTCTATTTTACTATAGTGTGCTGACAAATTGATGTTGCTGATCGTGCCGGATATTTTTATTGTTTTTTTTTCGTTCTATGCTACAATAAAACTGAAACTTAACATTATCTTGTAACATAATCAGGAGAATATTATGAGTGAAAAGGGATTGACCAACATTAGTCTCAAGAAAATAAATAAATCAAAGGTTTACCAGTACATTCACAGAAAAAAAACGACCTCCAAGCTACAGATCGTTCAGGAACTGCAGATGGGTTTATCCACTGTCAGTCAGAACCTGAATCTTCTGGAACAGGAAGGTCTTATTGAAAAAAATGGTTTCTTTGAATCCACCGGTGGAAGAAAGGCAAACGCCCTTCAGATTGTATCAGATTTTAAAATTTCCATTGGCATCGGTATTTTAAAAGGGATGTTTCATATTACTGCTGTAGATTTGTATGGAAATGCTTTCTATACAGATACCTTTCCGCTTCCATATTCCAACACACCGGATTACTATAAACAGGTTACTGACGCAGTAAAAGAATTCATCTCATCGCGCCAGTATGACAATGACAAAGTTCTTGGCATCTCCATTGCCACACAGGGTATCACATCCCCGGATCATACCACTGTACTATATGGAGATATCATGAATAACGCAGGCATGAAACTGGATGATTTTTCCAGATATCTTCCTTATCCCTGTTATCTGGAACATGATTCGAAATCAGCTGCGTTCCTTGAATTATGGAATCATCCGGAGCTTGACAGTGCTGTTATCATCCTGCTGAACCGAAATCTGGGTGGCGGCATCATTACCAATCATCAGATTCATCAGGGGATCTCCATGCACAGCGGAACTCTTGAACATATGTGTATTAATCCCGACGGCCCACTTTGCTACTGTGGCAGCCGTGGCTGCCTGGAAACCTACTGTTCTGCCAATGCACTGGAACAGGCTGCGGGTATGCCTACCAAAGAATTTTTTCCTCTTCTGCGCGAAAAAAAATCTCCCCAGATCATACAGATCTGGAAAGATTTTTTAAACCATCTGGCATTTGCCATGAAGAATCTTAACCTTGTTATTGATGCACCGATCATCCTCAGCGGATATCTGGCACCTTATTTTACAGAAGAAGATATTGAATCTCTGGCAGAACATCTCCATACAGCCGCACCATTCATACTGGATAAAACACAGATTCTGGTCGGTACCAACGGACAATATACACCGGCAATCGGAGCGGCTCTGCATTATGTAGAGAAATTTATTCAATCCGTTTAACTATGGCAAGCCTTATAAATAATGCAATCAAGACAGTTCAGCAGAGTGCGAAAGACAAGAAAGATATCTGACGCAGGACTTCACACTATGATGGGCTGGATTGCTTGCATTATTTTATGGAATTGCTATAGATTGCTATAAATCAGATAAACTTCCTGCTATTCATACTTTCATATATCGCTGATTTCTGCTATTCGGTTTATCTGGTAATGTCATTTGGATCAAATTCATCTCAAGTGCGGGTTGCAAATAATTTCTGCGGAATCCATCTCTGGACTTTAACCCCAGTTTTTCCATAAGTGTTTTTCTTGTATAAGGCGTATCATACTCCATGATTTCAAGCATTTTCCTGACAGTTTCTGAAAACTGCTCATTTTCTTCATTCATCTGAAGCGAAATATCTTCCAAAATCCTGTCTATCTGCGACAACATAAACTCTATAAAAATGGTAGATTCTCCTGAAACATGACATCTGGCAATCGCATCATAATATTCATCCTGAAATTTTTCAATCCGACTTTCGATTGGAATAAACTCAAATACATGTTTCCATTTAGACAAAATAGCAGTGTGCCATAATCTTGCCATTCTTCCGTTACCATCAGCAAATGGATGAATAAAGACAAACTCATAATGAAATACACTGCTCATAATCAATGGATGAACACTATTCCTTGATTTCTTCATCCATTCAAACAGTTCATCCATAAGCTGCGGTACAAATTGCGCCGGAGGCGCCATAAAAATGCATTCACCTCCATTAAAAACTCCCTCTTCTCCATGGCGAAACTCCCCACATTCTTCCACAAGATATTTTGTCATAATCCCATGAAATTTCTTTAAATCTTTTATACTATAGGGATTAATTTCCGAAAGGCTTTCATACGCCGCATATGCATTTTTTACTTCCTGTATTTCTTTCTGTTTCCCCAGTACAAGCCTGCCATTGATTACATCCCTGACCTGCCCCAGAGAAAGAGAATTCGCTTCTATTTTTAAAGATGAATGAATAGATTTAATTCGGTTATTCTTTCTCAGGTGCGGTTTTGTTTCCAGACTGCTGATTGCCGTGATTCGCCCTATTTTTTCAGAAATTGAAGACACATATGATAATATCTCATTTGTTATTGTAAATGGCGGTTTATATTCTCCCACAAAAACACCTCCAGAATTTCCGTTATCTTGCACACTATCTTGCACACTTTTTTGCGTACTTTCTTCTTCGATTATATAAATATGATAACACAAATATCAAACAATTCCAAATTTTATATGTTTAAAATCATCTATATAATTGATTTTACGTTACTGTTCACACACCACTGTCCCGCGAGGTGTTTTGGTATGAATATGCCAAAATCCCGAGACATACAAGCCAAAATTCCATTGCCGCAGGCAATCTGGAATGAATTTTGGCTACGTTACTGTGAACGGAGTGAACAGTAACGATTTTACAGTCTGTTTCTGTTTTGATTTCATATTCTTGCTTTCTATATATTTTTCCAGTTATAAAACAGACAGGCATGTTCTGCCTGTCTGCTTTATGTAAGAAATTCTTCTTTTTACTGTTCTGTTTCATGTTTATCTGCATTTTTTTGCATCTCATATTCTTCCCGGTTTGTGCGGGCTACGATTATTCGGGCAGCAAATAAGCAGAGCATAATTACAGCTATAATCAGAATAAAAACTATACTCTCCGTCATATTATCAATATCCCAGAAACTGATTATAGAATTTCCAAAAATGCAGGCTAAAGTAAATGCTTCAACAATACACTCAAGCCATATAATGGAACTACGGTAATTTTTCCCAGGCAAATTGCGGTCGAAGTATGCCATGACGCCAAAAGTGATCAGGGCTGCTGCAAGCAAAATCCATTTTATGGGTACAGAACCTATCTTCCATGAAATATGAGTACCCCAGATACCGAAGCCAATACCTCCCAATATAATCGTTACCAGACCCAGAAGATAAATTCCTATCTGGAAACCTCTCAGACGTTTCTCGCCAATGCACTGGATCAACAGTCTCTCGGTTTCTCTTTTGTAATCTTCTGATTCTATTTTCTTTCCGGACAGGAGTTCGCTGACAGTGATGTCAAATGTTTCGCATAGAGCTTCAAGAAGGGTGATGTCAGGGAATGATCTTCCGGTATCACATAGTTAAAGATATTGGTGTCATTCAATCAATTTTGCCGATAAAGCGGTAGAAGATTTCTACCTCCTGTTCCCGGCTTCCGTCCTCGTTCTTGACCGCTTCATGGACAAGGATTTTCTCAATCAGCGTGTTCAAGAGTTCGGCGGTGAGTTCCGTGGGATTGACGCACTCTTTCATCAAGGCAATCCATTTTTCTGCGTCTGCGGTGCTCTGGCTTTCAGCGGCAATAGCGGATTGAAGCTGTTCAATCTTTTCTTCCAGTTCCGCCTGTTCGCTTTGGTACTTCCCGGACAGCATATTGAAGTTGTATTCCGTGATACGCCCCGCCGCCCAGTCCTCATACATCCGGGCAAACAGGGTATCGACCTCGGCTTTCCGCTTCTCCGCTTTTTTCAGTTCAGCGGCCTGCTTCTTCCTTGCGGCGGCCTGTCCTTTGTCATTGGCGTTCAGCAGCCGCTTCAAAAGCTGTTCTTCATCGTGCTGTACCAGCCCCGACCAGTATTGCAGACGGGAGAGAACATAGGCGTAAAGCACATCATAGCGGATGTAGTGCATGGAGCATTGGCGTGTGCCTTGCCCGTTCTTGCTGCAATGGTAGTAGCCATAGGGCTTGCTGTTCTGCCTGTTCTCCCCGTAGGCCAGCGACCAGCCGCAGTCCGCACACTTTATCAGTCCCGCAAAAATCTGTGTCGTGCCATTCTTGCGCTCCCTCCGGCGGCTTGCAATCTGTTCCTGTACCTGCCGGAAAACCTGTTCGCTGATAATCGGCTCCTGCGTGTTCTCCACCCGCACCCATTCACTTTGGGGCTTGCGTATCCTCCGCTTGTTCTTAAAGGAAATATTGGTCTCCCGGTAGTGGATGGTATGGCCGATGTAGGTTTCATCTTTCAGAATGCTTTTGACCTGCGCTATCGTCCATGCGTAGCCTTTTTCCTCTGGTGCGCCAGCGTAGATATTGGCGAAAGTCCCGTCACGCTGGAAATTGATAAATCCCGGCGTCGGTACTTTTTCCGCAATCAATATCCTTGTAATGCTGGCCGCCCCTTTGCCGTGAATAGCAAGGTCAAAAATCTTCTCCACGATCCAGCGGGTTTCCTCGTCGATTATCAGCTTGTTCTTGATTTCCGGGTGCTTCTTGTACCCGAGGGGAGCATAGGCGCTGATACGCTGTCCGGCGGCAAACTTTGCCTTGAAAGCAGTCTTTACCTTACGGCTGGTGTCCTTTGCGAACCATTCGTTGAACAGGTTTTTGAATGGCACAAAATCGGACAGTCCCTTTTCTGTGTCCTCGTTCTCCGCAACGGCGATGTACCGCACCCGTTTTTCCGGGAACAGAAATTCCAGATAGTAGTCCATCATCACATGCTCCCGCCCGAAACGGGACAGGTCTTTGGTGACAATGCAGTTTACTTTTCCGGCTTCCACATCATCCATCATGCGCTGGAAACTCGGACGCTCGAAGTTTGTCCCACTCCATCCATCGTCCACATATTCCCCGACCACATGAAGCCCCTGCTCCCTTGCGTACTGTTGCAGGATTGTCCGCTGCGTTTCAATGCTTACGCTGTCGCCATAGCTTTCATCGTCACGGCTCAACCGCATATAAAGAGCCGTGTTGTGAATGGTAGTATTGTAAGGTTGTTTCACCGTAAAAATCCTCCTTCTAAAGAAACAACCCACGCTTACAATACTTTTGCTCTATGGCAATTATATCATAAGCGTGGGCGTGTATCAACGATGGGTCACGAAGAAGCGGCCTTTGCCGCCGTGTGCCGGACTACATCAACGATCAGATCTCCAATCGGACGACCGCCAGCGGCGAAATGTTCGGAGATTTTGATACGGTTTTTCCCACATACAAAATACTGTGTGCCGTTCTCGTCAGTAATGACCTGCCCGGTGTGTATTGTATCAATAATGTCGCTTTCGCTTTTTACCATCCAGTGTCCTCCGTATGATTATTTTTCATCATGCAGCTTGAATTTCTGTTCATAGCGTTTACCTCTCTCTTGTTCGCTGCTGCCGTTTCAGTTCCGCCAGTATATCCGGCGGAATACGGTCAACCAGCCGCTGTAAATCGTCCAATTCGCTTTTCAGCTTTGCCCGTTCCATCGTATCTTTTATCTTGCCTTTTTCACTGGCCTTCGCCCTTGCTTCCAGCTTCTCATTTTCCGCCAACAGGTCATTGATTGTGACCTTGTACTTTTTCAGTTGCCCGGAGAAATTCTCCATCTGCGGGAACCACTTTTTCAGCATGGAAAGGGCTTCCTCTTTTTTCTTCCCGGCGTTCAGCGGGTTGATGCCGTCAAGGGTGGCTTCAATGGCTCTGGCCTGCCGGGAGAGGGAAACCGCCTGTTTGAAAAGCCGGGTGGGGATATGCTTCCGGCCTGTCTTGCTGGCGCTCTCCCCACGCTCCAAGTCGGGATATTTCTCCACCATATAGGCGTGAAAATCGTCCTGCCACTTCGTCAGGTTTGCCCGGTTGCCGATAATCTCCTTAGCGCACAGGCGATTGTCCTTTGTCAGCGGAACAAAGGTCAAATGCAGGTGGGGCGTTTTCTCGTCCATGTGTACCACCGCCGACACGATATTTTCCCGTCCTACCCGGCCAATGAGGAAAGCCGCCGCCCTTTGGAAGAACGCCTGTATCTCCTTTGTGGATTTCCCCTTGAAAAACTCCGGGCTGGCGGTTATCAGCGTATCGACAAACCGGGTGCTGTCCTTGCGGGTTCGGCACCCGGCCTGTTCAATCCGGCTCTGAATGAAGCGGTAATAGCGTCCCTCCGGCTTGACGATATGGAAGTTGTACTTGCTCCGGCTGGTGTCAATGTCGGGGTTGCTGGCGTATTGTTCTTTCTGCCGTTCGTGATGGGCTTCCAGCGGCCTTGCCGGGTTGCCCTTGTGCTTCTCAAACCGCAAGATTGCGTGTTGCGCCATTCTACTCCTTTCCCCATTCCTTTCCTATCCGGGGTTTTCCACAGGGAAAATCCCACAGAAAATAGCTCGGATAGGATTGGAATGGATAGAATATAAATCAATCATTTTAATCTTTGTATTTCTATATACCGTTCGGTTTTCGTACTTCAAGAGGGCGGTTTCCGTACTTCATGGGTACGGTTTTCAGTCCTCCGGCGTACCAGAACCGGATTTCTTGAAGTCGGTGTTTGGAACCGCTTCATGGGATTTTGGGAAAATGCGGTTGGGTTTTCCACAGCCCTGCTTCTGGATCTCCACCAGCCCGGCGTATTGCAGTTCCCGCAGGGTGTTCACCGCTTTCTGCCGCCCACAGTGAAGCAGGTCAACCACTTCACAGATAGGGTAATACAGGAAAATCCGTCCGCAGTCATCCGCCCACCCATTTTTGCGGGATAACTCTGTCCGGCGCAGGATAAAGGCGTACAGAACCTTTGCCTCGTTGGACAGGGGCTTGAAGGTAGGGGCTTCAAAGAGGAAATTCGGGAGCCGGGTGAAGCTGAACGCCTGTTCCGGCTGGTGAATGTAAATCGTGTGTGTCATATCGTGTTTTGTGGACGGTTAGAAGCCCGTTTTCCGGGGCGGGCGATACTTTATACCACCTGCCCCGGTTTGGGGCTTGCAAAGCCTTATAAATCACAATGTCATTAACTTAAAAGCAGAAGATATTTATTCCTAAAAGGATTAGATATCTTCTGCTTTTTTTGATATGCTTATATTGTAAAAAGAAGCCATGAACCTGCTCAAAAAAAGGATGTGATTATACATGAAACATTCTCAGAAACGTACATTCATGGATATAGAAAAAATGAGTTCTGATGAATTTAAGGCATTTTGCCGATTAGGTAATAAAAATCATTTTACCAGAATCCGAAAAATGCCTCTTCAGGATCTTCTTTTCACAATGATAAACAGAAAGGGGCTGACGTTGGCATTGGAACTGAGAAATTATATGAAACTTGCTCATCCTGGTGTGTCTATTTCAAAACCAGGATATCTAAAACAGCGTATGAAACTTAATCCAGATGCTTTTTTGGAATTGTATAAATATCATAACCGTAACTTTTATGCAGATTCCACCTTTTCAACTTACAAAAATCATTTAATATTAGCTGCTGACGGCTCAGATATTAATATTCCTACCACTACTGAAACACTGAAACTGTATGGTTCTGCAAGCCGAAAAAACACAAAACCCCAAGCACAAATAGGATTAGGCTGTATTTATGATGTAATGAATCGTATGATACTGGAAAGTGACTGTAATAAGGTGAAATTTGATGAAATGCGCCTGGCCGAAAAACA
>NZ_JBWJVQ010000181.1:0-13959 GCF_056339875.1 Blautia sp. ZXY-1-C6 | reverse complement strand
GAAGAAAAAGAACGTGAGATTGCGCAGGATAGGAATCTGAGAAATGCACTTGCGGCTGCAGAACATGCGAACAGGGCGAAGACTGTGTTTCTGAAGAAGACAACGTCTCATGATGTCCGCACGCCGATGAATGCGGTCATTGGATTTACTGCGCTTGCGACAACACATATTGACAATAAGGAGCTTGTTCTGGATTATCTGAAAAAAATCCATATATCCGGTCAGCATCTGCTCAGCCTAATCAATGATGTGCTGGATATGAGCAGAATCGAGAACGGTTCCGTACGGATTGAATATACAGTTGTACACCTGCCGGATATCTTGCATGACTTAAATACAATTATACAGGAATCTGTACATTCTAAACAGCAGGAGCTGTATATTGATACACAGGATGTACTCCATGAAGATATCATTACCGACAAGTTGCGCCTGACGCAGGTGCTTCTGAATATCAGCAGTAATGCTGTGAAATTTACACCGGTCGGGGGTACGGTTAACATTCGTGTTTCTGAGAAACCATGCAGAAGAGACGGATGTACAACAGTGGTATTCAGTGTGAAGGATAATGGAATTGGGATGTCGCCGGAGTTCAGGGAGCAGGTGTTTGACTCATTTACAAGAGAACATACCGTTACGGAGAATGGAATAGGAGGAACCGGTCTCGGAATGGCAATCACCAAAAACATTGTGGATATGCTGGGCGGTACGATTCAGGTTGAAAGCGAAGTAGGAAGGGGAACGGAGTTTACGGTTATGCTTGAATGTGAAATATCAGGGACGACTGTGAAGGAGGAACCTGATTCGGAGCAAAGAGAGCCCCTTAAGAATGAGAAGCAGAAAATCCGGGCAGAAATCCAGAGGCGTTATGAAGGGAAGAAAGTTCTTCTTGTAGAGGATAATGAGCTGAACCGGGAGATCGCAACAGCGATCATGGAGGAAATTGGTCTGGATGTGGATTGCGTTGAGGATGGTACAGATGCTGTGAATATCATGTCATCTGCAGAAGGCAGAAAATATGATCTGATCTTCATGGATATTCAGATGCCGAAGATGGATGGATACACCGCAACCCGGGAAATCCGTACATTGAATGATCCGAAATGCGCAAATATACCAATCATTGCGATGACTGCCAATGCTTTTGAAGAAGACCGTAAAAAGGCAATCAAAGCGGGTATGAACGCTCATATTGCCAAACCAATCAGCGCAGATATAATTCTGGAAAATCTGGAGAGAATGCGCCAAAACAGAAAGTATTTTAATGAACCTGCTGAGAAAAGTTAAAAACTTTTCAGCAGGTTTTAATTTATCCAAAAAATTACATGCATACTGTCAGAAGTGCTAGTGTAAATATCTGAGCGTTCACGTATAATGTAGATAAACAAAAAATCTTCTCACAAAATTAAGTAAAAAAGAGTCCGAGGAGTACATTAAAAAAGAAAGGAGATGTTTGTATGAGTAAAAAAATGAGGTTGTGGATGGCAGGAACAGTAGGAGTCTTAATGGCAGGCTTTATGAGTGTAAGTGTTTATGCCCTTGAAGAAAAGGATGTTATTGGAACCTGGTATGTAAATGAGCTTTCTATGGGCGAAGGTGCATCCTTTCATCCGGGGGCAATGGGAATGGAAGTGACCGTGGACATTAAAGAAGACGGTAAAATGGAAACAACAAGTTCTGTTTATGGGGAAGAGCCTGAAGTAGATGAATCAGAGTGGAAAATAGAAAATGATAAAATTTTGATGACTCATAATGATCAGACAGGAGAATGTGAGTACAAGGACGGTAAGATAACCTTAACAGCAGATGGAACGACAATGATCCTGAGTCAGGAAAAGGAAGAGTATGAGCCTTATGTGCCGGGCAAACCGGTAGAAAATCCAACCATGAAGGATTTTGAAGGAGAATGGAGCTGTACTCTGATGGAAGCATTTGGAATGCAGATGCCAGTTAATGCTGACTTTACAGGATTTGAAATGAGTATGTCTGTGGAAGACGGAAAGGCTGAAATTATCTTAATAGAGAGCGGAGAAGAGACAAAAGTAGAACTTCAGGGCGACGTGGAAGGAAACGCACTGGTATTAAAGGCTGTAACAGAGGATGAGGCAGGAACTATGTTTTTCAGTCTTGATAATATGAAGTTCAATTTACTGGATGATGGAAAACTGTGTTTGATAGCAGAAGACGATGCAGAGGAATCTGATGACGGCGAAGAAGCAGATGATTCTGAAACAGGTGAAGTTGATTTTTCCGTAAAGACATATTTTGAAAAAATAATTGTTACAGAATAAGGTAAAATACTGCCGCACCATTCCGGTGAGGCAGTATGGGTTTTCAGATAAAAAAGGAGGATAGGGTATGGGATTATTTGATAAGAAAATCTGTGACATCTGCGGAGAGAAAATTGGTTTATTGGGAAATCGAAAACTGGATGACGGAAATCTGTGTAAGGATTGTGCGAAAAAATTATCACCATGGTTTGAGGAGCGGCGGCACAGTACAGTAGAGGATATCAAACGCCAGCTGGAATATCGTGAAAAAAACAAAAAAGCGGTAATGGACTTTTGTATAACCCGTCAGATCAATACCAGAAATTACAATGTTTTTATTGATGATAATAAGGGGAATTTTACTGTTGCGCGGAAACTGGATGTCAATGAAAACCCGGACATAGTTCCTTTATCAGCCATTGTACAGTGCAGGGTTGATGTAGACCAACAGCAGCATGAGGAAACATATACAAAGGATGGAGAAACTGTAAGTTATCAGCCACCGGTATATAAATATGAATTTGATTATACCATGCGTATTAAAGTGAGAACTCAGTGGTTTGATGATATGGATTTTCGCTTGAATACTTTCTCTATAAGCAGTGATAACAGAAGGGAATTGATGGAAGTGGAGCAGACTGCTTATCAGATTATTGCGGCACTGACACCAAATGCAGCCGGGATGCAGTCCGGAATGTCAGGAATGAACATGACCGGAGGAATGCAGTCCGGAATGCCGGGAATGAACATGAATGGAGGAATGCAGTCTGGGATGCCGGGAATGAACATGAACGGAGGAATGCAGTCTGGGATGCCCGGGATGAATATGAATGCGGGAATGCAGCACGGGATGTCAGGAATGAACATGAATGCGGGAATGCAGCCTGGAATGACCGGGATGAACATGAACGGAGGGATGCAGTCTGGGATGCCCGGGATGAACATGAATGTGGGAATGCAGCACGGGATGCCCGGAATGAATATGAATGGAGGGATGCAGTCTGGGATGCCGGGAATGAACATGAACGGAGGAATGCAGCAGACGGGAATGTCAGAAACGAACATGACTGGAGGAATGCAACAGAATAACAGTTCGTGGAAATGTCAGTGCGGTGCAGAGAATACCGGAAAGTTTTGTGAATACTGTGGTCAGCCAAGACCGTTTTAAGCAATGGGAAACAGAGTGGACAGGATTGTTCACTCTGTTTGTGATAAAAACTCTGAAAATAGATGATTCTTCTGAAAACTATATGATAAAATAGTACTTTATAGTATAATTATTACAAAAATAGGTTGGGTGTGTTTGAAAAATCATTCCTGCAAATTGTGACGCACATCTTGCGTAAAGCATTTTTCAAACCCGCTCCGGTAAGAGAGGAACTTTCATGACATACAGTAAAAAGAGGACTCTGTCATATGGAGTGATTCTGATAAGTGTGTTGCTGGCTTATTTCTGCAGGCAGGTGAGAACGGAAAATGTTTTTATGAGAAATCTGGCAGATCAGTGTCGTAGCTGTATTTATCTGGGAATGTACTGTGCCTGGGTGATTTATCTGGGAAAGCATGTAGTACATAAAAAAACGCGCAGATGTCTGACTGCAATTGGCTGTCTGATGGTATTCTGGTTCTTTGTGCGGACAGTAAAATTTCATATTTTTCATGATCCTCTTGGAGAACATATCTGCTGGTATCTATATTATATTCCCATGCTCCTGATTCCGGTTCTGGGTTTGGCAGCAGCAATGTTTTTGGGCGAAAAGGAGGAAGAGAAAACGGTCAGAAAGGTTATAATTTTATTGACCGTGGCAGCGATATTGATCGTAAGTGTTTTTACAAATGATTTGCATCAGCTGGTATTTCGTTTTTCCAAACAGCCCCCATTTTCGGATGAAGATTACAGCTATGGCATTGTTTTTATGGTGATTCAGGGATGGATTTTGATCTGTCTGACAGGGATGGAAATTATTCTGATCAGAAAAAGCAGAATTCCGGGAAAGAAACAGTTCTGGCTGCCGGTGATTCCGGGAATATTGCTTCTGGGATGGAATATCGGAAATATACTCCGCCTGCCTTTCATCAAAATCATTGCAGGGGATATGACGGCAGTGTGCTGCCTTTTAATGGCAGCAATTTTTCAGGGTTGTATATTATGTGGATTGATACAGACCAATAATCGATATTTTGAATTATTCCAGACTTCCGGAGGACTGGATGCAGAGATTACGGATCATTCTTTTCAGCGCTATTATCATTCCGGTGACTTTCCTGAGTTGTCGCCTGAACTGCGTAAAATCATAATAGACAGATCATCCGTACAGGAACAGGGAATCCGGATCAACCATATTCCTATAAGGGGAGGACATTTGTTTTGGTCAGAGGATATTTCGGTACTGCTGGATCAGTATCAGGATATTCGGGAACAGCAGGAGGAACTGACTGCCAGAAACCGTCTGTTACAGAAAGCTTATCAGAAAGAGGCTGAGCGGAGAAAGACAGAAGAACAGAACCGTCTGTTAAATATGATACAGAATCAGACTGCCGGTCAGCTGGAATTGCTGTCACAGTTTATGGATGAGCTGGAACGGACAGAATCAAGGGAACAATATGATCGGATTCTCGGTAAAATTGTAGTTGTTGGTACGTATTTGAAGCGGAGAAAGAATCTGGTGCTGACACAATATGCATCAGATGGAAATCTGCTTACAATGGAAGATCTCAGACAAAGCCTGGCGGAATCCTGTGACAGCTTAAAATTATGCAGGATCCGGGCTGCTTACTACGTGGAAAATGTGGATGTGCAGATGAATGCAGATGATATACTAAAATGCTATGACACCTTTGAATGGCTTGTGGAACGATTGCTTGATATCATGCAGTCTGTTTTTTACCGTGTGTCGCAGATTGATGATGCGCTGCGGATTTCAGTTCATATTGTATCAGAGGTGGATCTGCGTGGAGTCATGTCAGAAAGACCGGAATTAAAAGTGCAGCAGGAAGATGAAAACGAATGGTTTATCAGTTGTATCGTCTTCAGAAAGATAGGTGGAAGATGATCGATTTTGTGGAATGCGGTATGGCAATGCAGGATTTTCTGATGATTCTTTTTGAAATCTGCCTGGTTTTGGAACTAATTCTCCTGTTGGTAAGAATCACCTGTTTTTCCGGAAAAAAGAAAATCGTAACGGCAGTGGCTGTCTTTGCTGTTTCTTTTATGTTTATGGGCGTTCTGATGAATGATCACAGATATTGTCTGGGAGAAAGTTTCTATCAGCCAATGCTTCAGGGGTATCCGTTCAGCGTTTTAATGACGGTGGTTATAGGATTATTGCTTTATCTTTGCTGGGCAATCCGGAGCGAGAGACGCAGATATCATCATTCTCTGTCTTACTGGTCTGTGAATGAGGCTGTGAATGACGTTCCCTGTGGAGTCTGTTTTTCGGATCCTCTTGGAAGGATTGTTTTGTGTAATACCAAGATGCAGGAACTGAGCAGAATCATGACTGGTTCTTATCTGCAGGATTATGAAGCATTAAGGAAAGCAATGAGTGGGGAACCTGAATCGGAAGGTCTTTGCAGATTGAGCAAAGACAGCAATGTGTTTTATTTTCCTGATGGTTCTGTCTGGATGTTTCAGGAATATGGTCTGCAGGAGCCGGATTGTGCAGGATATCTGCAGACAGTGGCAGTTAATGTATCAGAAATTTATTACAATGGTGAAAAGATCAGGGCAAACAATGAAAAGCTGGAAATCCTGAATCATAAGCTAGAGGAAATGTACGAAAAAATCGGAGATAAAATCAGAGAGCAGGAGACGCTTGTCATGAAAATGCAGGTTCATGACAATTTTGGACGAAGCCTTCTGTCAATACGCAGAATACTGGAAAGAAAAGAAGATCCGGATAAAATGGATAAACAATTGTCTGTATTGAAACATCTGGTTTATATTCTTACCGGTTCTGCTGTTGAGAGTATGGAAGAAGTATATGAGGATACGATCAGACATGCAGAAGAGCTTGGAATTTCAGTTCAGATCAGTGGGAACTTTCCCATGCATCCATCTTACAGGCTGCTGACAGACAGGGCAATCCGTGAATGTGTGACAAACTGTGCCAGACATGCCCATGGCAGTACTGTTTGGGTGAAGATAGACAAAAATGCAGATGAATATACTGTTCAGATTACCAATGATGGAGAGGTGCCTGACAAAAATGCGGAAGAAGGCGGTGGTTTATCTGCACTGAGAAAGGCAGCTGAATCAGGAAAATGCAGGATGCAGGTTTCTTTTTCCCCTGAGTTTTGTCTGATATTGAAAATGCCACTGACAGAAAGGATGGGATTCGATGGTACGGATACTGATAGTAGAAGATCAGAAGATCATGCAGAAGTATTTTGAATATATTATTATGCAGGAGCCGGAATTCCGACATATCCAGACGGTTTCAGATGCACGTGAAGCTGTAAAAATCTGTGATTATTCGGCAATTGATCTTGTGATTATGGATGTGCAGACGTTTCATAATCATGATGGGCTCAGTGCTGGAAAAGAAATCAGGGAAAAGTATCCATATACAAAGGTATTGATCGTTACTTCCCTGATCGATCCCAAGGTGCTGGAGAGGGCAAAAAGTGGATGCGCAGACAGTCTCTGGTATAAGGATCACGGGGAAGAGGAAATACGGAGTGTGATCCACAGAACCTTAAATGGTGAGCATGTATTTCCGGATATGACGCCGAAGGTGGAGCTTAACTGGATCACAAGCGGTGATATCAGTCCCAGACAGCTGGAGATGCTCCGCCTGTATATTCGTGGAATGTCATATTCAGAGATTGCGCGGGAAATGAAATGCTCTACCTCCGGGGTGAGATGGAATTTTCAGGAAATGATCGCCAGGGCAGGATACAGCTGTAAAGAAGATTTGATAGCGGCTGCACTGGAAAGTAAACTGATCGTAACTACATTAAAATAGAAATCTGATAAACTGCGAAGTTATTCTGTTATGAGCAGAAAGCGAAGCGGAGTGCAAATGTCTGTTTGACAAGAAGGGAGATGAGAGTATGAAAAAATATTCGGTTGCTGTATGTGTTTGTGCGGTACTGTTTTCTGTTGGTATTCATGGCGGAGGTATGAGAGAAGTATCTGCCAGAGCACCTGGGGCAGATGAGAATCTGGCAATTCTGCAGGACATTATCAGGGAAAATGAATGTCAGGCCGGAATGGCATTTCTGGGATATACCTATGAAGGTGCAGAGGCAGCAGAGATACTTGAATATACCAGACAGGGAGAAGTGGCAGCTGCGTATCCTTTTTTACAGGATGGAACAGTGGTTGATGCAGGGGGATATGAAATTTATGCCATTGTCCCGGGGGATGATTGCAGGGTCAGCGTTTATCCGGCTCAGCCTACGGAAGAAGGGGAATATCTGGATGATCTGAACGCCCCATATTATACAGGGAAGGAGAATGAAATCATTATCCTGCGCTGCAATGTGAGTGAGATTCATTCCAATGTGATGGTTTCTGTACAGAAGCAGAATATGAGTATACAATACCATCCTATGGTGTCGTTAAAGGATGGACATCTTGCAGCAGAAACCCACTGCTATGATTTCTCCATATATTATAATTGGGATGAGTATGATCCGGAATATAATCCCGTGTATGAGTCAGAGTACGACCAAGAGTGTAATCCGGAGCATGATTCAGCATTGAATATAAAGATTGCCAGAGAACAGCTTTCTGAGACAGATGAAGTCAGCTATTACCTTGGTCTTGGGATGTCTCTGTGGTATACAGGTACTGAGGAGTACATTGAAGGAAGAAATTGTCCGGTATTTGTTCTGGGAACGGATCATGAGGATCATTTTACAAAAGAACATTATTATGCAGTAGGAGACAATGTGGTTTATTATTATGATCCGTCAGGTGATGCATGGCTTCTGCTGGGGGCAGGCTGACAGAAGCTTCACCAATATATTATAGAATTTTGATTAATCAGAGAAAGAGGAAACAGACATGAATGATTTTTTGACAGAAAAAAATAAAAAAGCAGGGGTGTTGGGAAAACTGAAGTGGGTTCTTTGTGGCTTCTGCATACTTTTATCCCTGGGAGCCATTGGTGCATCGGAGAAGTATATTGGTGAAGGACGCTGGGGAATGGCAGCAACAGAGATTCTGCTCTGTCTGTTATTTTTATATCCGACTTTCAGGGAAGTTCAGAAAGCATTACGGAAGAAAAAAGCCAGGGAAATTGCCTGCTGGTTTGAATCTTATGCCCAGAATACGGTCTCATTTGAGAAACTTGAGCAGGAACTGGGAAAAGGCGCAGTAAAAAAACTGGAAAAATTTATTGCCAGGGGATATATCCGGAATATCCAGATAGACAGAGAAGGAAATTATATTATGATTACTGCACCAAACAGACGTGTAAATGAAAAGATTTATATTACAGTTACCTGTACCAGCTGCGGTGCAAAGAATCAGGTAATAAAAGGACGTCTGAGCAATTGTGAATATTGCGGACAGCGTCTTAACTCATGATACAAGTACTGTGAGAGAGGATTATCAGGAGTGTTCATAAAAAAGAGAATGAATTTTGGCTAAGTTACTGTGAATGGAGTGAACAGTAACACTATTCCATCGCCGAAGGCGATTTCTAAAGATTTGAGTTTGAGAGCGTAACTGTGTGAAGGTGCTGAATCGTCATAGTTGCTATAGAATGTGGTATATTGTATACAATTTACTGATTCCACATCCTTTACAGTACAAATATCTGCACTTCATAGAATTTTAGGATGAAATCATAGAAGAAATTTATAAAATTTGCTAATAAAACTGGATAAAATGTGCATTTTATGTTACATTTAATAAGGTATATGTATTGAACTTATTTATCTGGTTTTATTAGCCCTTTTTTGAGTGCAGAGATGGAGGGAACGGATAAGAACAGATATCATAAGGATAAAATTTTATCGTGAGGAAGGTGAGCAATTGGAAAACTATACTAAGTACAAACTGAAAAGCAGTGATGAACTTGCATCAGTGCTTGACGGTAAGGACAACCTGTTTGTGATTGCCTGCAACAAATGTTTCAAAGAATTTGAAACTGTTGACGAACCGGATTGTGACGAATTCCTGAAATTCGCTGCAGATCAGGGAAAGAATGTTACAGGCAGTGCAAAATTTGATTTCTTATGCAACAAGATGCACACAGAAAGAAAATTACAGGATCTGATTCCGGAAGGTACAGAGAATGTAGTAGTAATTTCCTGTGGCCTTGGTATTCAGACCGTTGCGGATCTGGCAGGTAAGCCGGTAGTTGCTGCAAGCAACACCCTTAACTACAGAGGTCATCATGGCATGGCACTTACCAAGAAGAGCTGTGACGCATGTGCGCAGTGTTATCTGAACATTACCGGAGGTGTCTGTCCGATCGTTGACTGTTCAAAGAGTCTTGTCAATGGACAGTGCGGTGGAGCAAAGAATGGAAAATGCGAAGTAGATCCGAATAAAGACTGTGCATGGGAGAAGATTTACCAGAGACTTGCAAAACAGGGACGTCTGGAAGAATTCTTAAACCAGCCTGTACAGGTTCGTGATTTCTCCAAAGTTAATTTCAAAGTGATCAACGACTATGTAAAGTCCATTAGAGAAGACAGACTGGACGGATATTACGGCGGTGTTCATCCGTCAGAACGCAAGGAATTCAGTGAGCATATCGCTCTGAAGAAATTCCCGGATCCGAAGACAGTTGTAATCTCCATGTCACAGCATCTGGGCGCACCGGCCAATCCGATCGTTCAGGTTGGTGACACTGTAAAAGTTGGTCAGAAGATCGGTGAAGCTGCCGGATTTATCAGTGCTCCGGTACATTCCAGCGTAAGCGGAACCGTAGTTGCTGTTGAACCGCGTATGCATGGCACACGCGGAAGCGAAGTGATGGCTGTTGTCATTGAATCGGATGGAAAAAATACTCTGCACGAATCCGTACAGCCACATGGTGAGCTTGACAATCTTACTCCGGATGAGATTATTGATATCATCCGTGAAGCCGGAATCGTTGGTATGGGCGGTGCAGGTTTCCCGACCTGTGTCAAACTTAAACCTGCCAAACCGGTAGATACCATCCTTCTCAATGGATGTGAATGTGAGCCTCTGTTAACAGCAGACCACAGAGTACTCCTTGAGTATGCAGATGACATTATTTTTGGTCTGAAAGCAGTCCTCAAGACAACAGGTGCCGAAAAAGGTATCATCGTTATCGAGGATAATAAGCCGGATGCCATTGAATTAATGCAGAAAAAAGTTGCTGACATCGGAAACATGGAAGTATTTGTTGCAAAAACCAAATACCCGCAGGGTGCTGAGAAAACTCTCATCAAGCGCGTTATGGGAAGAATTGTTCCAAGCGGCGGTCTTCCGGCAGATGTCGGCGTTGTTGTAGATAATATCAGTACAGTAAAAGCAATCTCCGATGCGATCCAGACAGGAATGCCTCTGGTTGAGCGTGTTGCTACAGTAACAGGCGAGAAGATCAAGAATCCTGGAAACTTCGTTATCAAGATCGGTACAAGCGTAAGAGAGCTGATCGATTACTGTGGCGGATTTACAGATGACGATGTTCTGGTTAAGATGGGCGGACCAATGATGGGATTCCCTCTGAACACACTGGATGTACCGATGATGAAAGGCTCCAATGGTATCATTGCCGTTGAACCGGATGAGACAAAAGAACAGCCGTGTATCAAGTGCGGACGCTGTGTAGATGTATGTCCGATGGAGCTTTCACCTCTGTATTTCGTGAAATATGCGAAAGATGAGAACTGGCAGGGCATGAAAGACATGAACGTTATGGATTGTGTTGAGTGCAGATGCTGTCAGTATATCTGTTCTTCCAAGATTCCGATCATTAACAGTATCAAAGCCGGAAAAAATGCAGTAAGGGGGATGAAGTAATATGTTGATTACCCAGTTAAAAGCAAAAGAAGCGATTACATCACTGACAGCCGGAAAGAAAGTTTTCATTATCAACTGTCATGGATGTAAGGAAGTTCGTTTTCCGGAAAAAGAAGCTGCCCGACTTCAGAAGGAACTTGCAGCTGAAGGAAATGTGACAGGAATCATGACAACTGATTACATCTGTAATCCGGAAAATATGGAATTACGTCTTAAGAAACATATGAGCAAGATCCAGGAAGCAGATCTGGTTCTGGTATTCTCCTGCGGTGTTGGTGTACAGACCGTTTCAGAATATCTGGAAGACAAGATGGTCTGTGCAGCCTGCGATACATACCCGGTACCAGGTTTCCAGGGCGTGACACCGTTAGAGTACAAATGTGACCAGTGCGGTGAATGCTACCTGAACCTGACAGGCGGAATCTGCCCGATCACAGCATGTTCAAAGAGCCTTGTGAATGGCCAGTGCGGCGGTTCCAAGAACGGTAAATGTGAAGTGGACAGCGAAATGGAATGTGGATGGGAACGTATCTACAGACGTCTGAAAGAGATCGGACGCCTTGACGCGCTGAAATGTCCGACACAGATTCATAACTTTGCAACAGACGATGAATTAAAATAGATTATAATGATTGGAGCAATGTACAATGAAAATGAAAGAATTATTCGACCGTGGTGAATTTGTAGTTTCTGCAGAAGTAGGACCGCCAAAAGGAATCCACGTAGATGAACTGGTAGAAGAAGCAAAAACATACCTTAAGGATGTTCATGCAGTTAACGTAACTGATAACCAGTCTTCTGTTATGCGTCTTGGATCTCTTGCAATGTGTAAAGTTCTCAAGGATGCAGGCATGAATCCGATCTTCCAGCTGGCATGCCGTGACAGAAACCGTATCGCTCTGGAGTCTGATCTTCTCAGCGCTGCAATGCTGGGTATTGACAACATCCTCTGCCTTACAGGTGACCATACAAAGATGGGTGACCACCCACAGGCAAAACCTGTATTCGACCTTGACTCCGTATCCCTTCTTCACACAGTGAAGCTTCTGGAATCCGGTGTGGATCTTGGCGGAAACGAACTGGTTGGTGAGCCGCCAAAATTCTCCAAGGGTGCTGTTGTATCTCCATGCAGCGATTCCGTTGACGCACAGCTTGCAAAAATGGAAAGAAAAGTAGCTGCAGGTGCAGAATACTTCCAGACACAGGCAGTATTTGAGCCGGAGAAATTCATCAAATTTATGGAAAAAGCAAAACAGTTCGGAAAACCTGTACAGGTTGGTATCATCATTCCGAAGTCCGCTGGAATGGCTAAATTCATGAACAACAACGTTGCCGGCATTCATGTTCCGGACGAAATGCTCGAGGAACTGAAAGCAGACAAAGAAAAGACAAAAGCAGGTATCACAGGTGTTGAGATCGCTGCACGTATTATCAAAGAGTGCAAGCCATACTGTCAGGGTGTACATATCATGGCACTTGGATGGGAATCCAAGATCCGGATCTGCTGAAACTGGCTGAGATCTAAGAAAATAAAACTCTGAGCTGTAAATAGTAACATCATTACAGAACAGTACTGCAAATAATTAAAAAAGCTGTCTGGATTCCGGATGTATTTGCATCCGGAACAGACAGCTTTTGTTGTATCAGCATCTAACCCTTAACCGCACCTGCGGAAACACCTTCTACAATGAATCTGGAAAGAAGAATGTAGACAATGATGACCGGGAAGATGGAAAAGGCGATCATTACATACACCTGTCCCATGTCAAACTTCAGGAAGTCTGCACTTCGAAGCTGTGCGATCAGTACAGGAAGTGTTTTCTTTTTATCTGAGTGAAGGACCAGCGCCGGAATGAAGTAATTATTCCAGCTCTGTACAAAGGTAAAAATTGCCTGCACAGCGATAGCCGGTTTCATAAGCGGGAATACGATTTTGTTAAAGGTATTAAATTCACCGGAACCGTCAATACGTGCTGCTTCCACAAGCTCCAGAGGAAGGTTGCTTTCCATATACTGTTTCATATAGAAGAAAGTAACAGGAGCAGCAATACTTGGAACGATCAGTGGGACAAAGGAGTCGTCCAGACCTATTTTTCCCAACAGCTGAAGGAATCCAAGAGCAGTTACCTGAGTTGGGATCATCATGACTGCAAGGATAAAATGTAAACATAAATTTTTTTGCTTTAAAATTGTATGCATGGATAGCGTAAGCAGTCATTGTTGAAAAATAGGTACATAAAACAGCGGAGCAGGTAGCGATGAAAATACTGTTGAACATACCATTCCATACAGGGAGTGTTCCTGCGAGAAGATTTTTCCAGTTCTCAATGAGATGTCCTCCGGGAATGGCTGTGAATCCCTTTTTCAGTGCGCCATTAGATCTGGTGGCATTGATAAACAGTACATAAAACCAGAACAGGCAGAAGAAGGAAATGATGATCAGTACGATATAGGCAAGAGTACGCTGACCTTTCATGCTCATTCCTTTTTTATTTTTGGAGTTTTTTTCATTCATTCTTCTCACCTCCATCAGTCTTTTATCTTGTTAAAGCGGAATACGATCAGGCTGAGCACTCCTGTGATAATGAACAGGAATACGGATAATGCACCACCCATTCCGTAGTTCTTGCTGAACAGATGCTTGTTCAGGAACATGATCAGTGTCATAGTGGAACGCATGGGGTCGCCGGTTCCGTTTGTCAGGATCTGAGGTACATCGAACATCTGCATGCCGCC
>NZ_JBWJVQ010000180.1:0-12255 GCF_056339875.1 Blautia sp. ZXY-1-C6 | reverse complement strand
GGCAACTGTGTATTTCACATCTGTGATCTTCTCACCGTCAATAGAAACACCGCCCTGTTCAATGGCGCGACGTCCCTCGGAACGTGTTGGAACCATTCCTGCTTTTACAAGCATGGAGATCAGGTCGATTGTTCCTTCTTCTGAGAAGTCTTCGTCTGCAAGCTCAGTTGTCGGCATGTGTGCTGTATCAGCGCCACCTGCAAAAAGTGCTCTTGCGCCTTCCTGCGCTTTCTTTGCTTCCTCTTCGCCATGAACCAGATTTGTCAGCTCGTATGCAAGGATTTCTTTTGCTTTATTCAACTGGCTTCCTTCCCATTTCGCCATCTCATCGATTTCTTCTAACGGAAGGAAGGTAAGGAGACGCATACATTTGATAACATCTGCATCATCCACGTTTCTCCAGTACTGATAGAAATCGAAAGGAGAAGTCTTCTCCGGGTCAAGCCATACAGCACCGGACTGTGTTTTACCCATCTTCTTACCTTCGGAGTTCAGAAGAAGTGTGATCGTCATGGCGTAAGCGTCTTTTCCAAGTTTACGGCGGATCAGCTCTGTACCGCCAAGCATATTTGCCCACTGGTCATCACCGCCGAACTGCATGGTGCAGCCGTATTTCTGATACAGCATGTAGAAGTCGTAGCTCTGCATGATCATATAGTTGAACTCAAGGAATGTAAGTCCACGTTCCATACGCTGTTTGTAGCACTCGTGAGAGAGCATACGGTTTACAGAGAAATGTGGTCCAACATCACGAAGTACTTCTACATAATTTAAATTCATCAGCCAGTCTGCATTGTTTACCATTAATGCCTTGCCGTCTGAGAAGTCGATGAAACGCTCCATCTGTTTCTTGAAGCAGTCGATGTTGTGCTGAATGGTCTCCACTGTCATCATCTGACGCATATCAGATCTTCCGGACGGGTCACCGATCATACCTGTTCCGCCGCCTAATAATGCGATTGGTTTATTTCCCGCCATCTGCAGACGTTTCATCAGGCAAAGCGCCATGAAATGTCCTACGTGAAGGCTGTCTGCGGTAGGGTCAAAGCCAATGTAAAATGTGGCTTTTCCATTATTTACCATTTCTTTGATCTCTTCTTCGTCTGTTACCTGGGCAATCAGACCACGGGCTTTCAGCTCGTCCCAAACTGTCATTGTTTGTTTCCTCCTCGTAATAAAATAAAACAACCCGGTTCCTGTCCCTTTAGGACGAGAACCGGGTCCCGCGATACCACCTAAATTCGCAGAAAACTCGCATTCTCTGCCTCAATAAGTAACAAACCATGCCATTGTTATGATAAACAACGGTTCTCTCTGTTACTTAAGCATGTTAACGGATGCCACTCCGCTGCAGTCTACTTACCTTACAATATCTCTGAGGTGTTCGGTGCAGAGCTCCGGGAGGTATTCACATAAGTTCCCCACGCGCCTCTCACCTGCCGGCAGCTCTCTGTCTGTTTTCCCTATGTTACTCTTTCCCATCTGTGCTTTTTTATATCATATATCTGCAAGTATACAAATACAAAATTTATTTGTCAAGGAATTTATAACAATCCTCTTCATATTTCACCAACTTAAAGCATTAATGTACTCACCCTGAAATCCAGTCCACAAAGAATACATGTCCTTTGTACTGTTCATATTCCAGCTTGCTGAAATTAAGGTTCTGTGCCTTAAATGCTGCCGGAGTCATAAAGAATTTGTAATTGAAATCCTTTGTCTTAAATCCCGGGAGTGTTCTCTTTGTGCCATGATTCACATAGTTACTGAACACTTCCATGGCTGCCTTTGCTGCCGCATAGGCATTGGTCCTGTCCTCAAACTGGCCTTTCAGTCTTTTAAGAAGTGCTCCGTCTGTGACAACCGCATACTGGGTAGGTTTTCCCTGATATACCACATAACGGATCTGTGACGGAAATTCTTTATACTGGTCAATGGTACAGTTTAATACGCAAAGCGCAACTGCCTCCATTCCCACGACTCCCTGATCTCCTGCTTCTGCATCACACACTGCTGCCAGAAGATCCAGAATCCCACACCTTTCCGTCTGCAATTCCCGGATGTTCCAGGAACTCTTCTTCCATATAGTAGTATTTATTATTCTTCGCATCAAAGACCTTGACATATTTGCCCTCTACTGTGTAATCATTATCGGAAGTCTTTGTTGCAGCCACCGTCAGAATCAAACCTGTATGTAGTTCCGTCAATGGAAGCGATGGTATTTGCCAGCATCACTCCTGATGTATCAAAATAATATTTCTTTCCATCAAGCTTAAGCCAGCCTGTCTTCGCCTTACCATCTGAAGGGTTGAAATAATATTTCTTACTTCCTACGGTTCCGAAACCTTTCTGATAACGGACACCGGTTGATTTTGAAAAATAGTAATAGTCTGAGTCAATTTTCTCCAGACCTGTATACATTATTCCATTTGACGGCTTAAAGTATCTGTAATTTCCGGCACTGCTCTTCACCCAGCCTGTACACATACGTCCATTGGCCTGACTGAAATAGCGTTTCTGTTCTTTTTTGTTCTCCACCCAGCCTTTGGCCATAACGCCGGAACCGCTGTAAAAATAATATTTATATTCATCTGTATCTGTGAGCCAACCTCTTGTCATCAGGCCTGTTGTCTCATCAAAATGGCGGGTATTTCCATTGGAATCAGTGATAAATCCTGTCACCATATATCCGGCTCCGCTGGTAAAGTATCGGATCGCCTGTCCGCTGGAGTCTTTTACCCAGCCTTTTACCTGAACTCCTGTTTTCTTATCAAAGTAATATTTCTTACCCTTAAGTTCCAGCCAGCCTTTCTGTTTGGAACCGTCTTTGTTTATGTAATAGGTTTTCCCTTTCTGAGTGACAAATCCTGTTTTTGTTGCCGCGGATACACTAAAACAGCCCATTACAAAAACGGTCATCACAAAAAGGAGCAGATACTTTAACAATAGTTTCCCATGTTTCTTCATTCTTATTCTCCGTTTCCTCTCTTTTTATACGTATTGTTTTACGTTTTAATTGGGTTATTGTTGCATTTCTTTCTCAATCATTACAGATTTGTTACGTGGTATATTATATCGGATTCATATATTATTGTCAACTTGTGAAAAGCAACAATTCGCATCGAACTTAAGGTTATTGGTTACTGTGAACATAATGAACAATGATGAAACTGTAACACTTTTTGCGGTTCCACATATGATAGGATTGTAAAGAAAAAAAACGGAGGATTTAATATGAGCGACTTAGCTGCTACAAATTGCGGATGTGAGGACAGAGGAGGATGCGGATGTGGCTGCGCTAATAACAGCGGATGCGGATGCGACAATGGCTGCGGATGTAATAACGGATGTGGATGTAACAGTGGATGGGGACTTTCAGGCGGAAATAATTCCTGCTGTAATATCCTCTGGATCATCATCCTTCTGTGCCTGTGCGGAAACAATAACTGCGGATGCAGCAATGGCTGCGGCGGATGTGGCAACGGTGACAACTGCTGGATTATTATCGTGCTGCTTCTGTTATGCGGAAACAATGGCTGTGGATGTGGCTGCTGACAATCATTTTCTGTTGGCAGGGGGAGCTTTCCCTCTGCCTCTTTATATTTTACAGGATTATAACTTCGTCCTTATTATTCATGCTGCCTGATATTATCCTTATCTTTCATATTCCGGGAATTGATCCTGTCTGTTTTCTTTTTCCGGGTGCACTGTCTGAGCACATTGTTTTTTCTTTTTCACACACTCCAGATCTATCTCATAAAAAGCATTTCCATTTATAATAAGCATTTCTTTCTTTTCTTCTGACTCTGATCCCATATCTGATTCTCCATTTTTTTGCAACTGCAAACGCATGATACCTGCAGCAATTCCATAAAATTTGAGGCAGCGTGCAGTAAAGCAGTCTCACAGTTACTTAAATTCTACTTTATTATATGTCAGAATCCTTCTCCCCGTCATATTCTGTTAATAAAAAACATAAAATGGAAGCAGATATTATGAATGAAGAGCAGATTTCCCAGACTTTGTTGGATCAGATGGTCAGTTCTGACCGCGGACAGATGATAAAAGCCGCCATTCCTTATCTTCCGCCAAAAGGACAGCAGATTTTCTCAGTCTATGAAAAAGCGGTTGAATTTATCAATACGGTTTCTGTTTTCAGCAAAAGAAGTTCCGGCAGCGATCTGTGTGCCATGAGCATGCCGCCCCAGAATCCGGTGGATATCATCAATGATATCCGCAGCTTCTGTTATGGTCCCAGCAGGGATAAATTAGATCAGATGGTAAATATGATGGCTATGGTTCAGATGCTGCAGCTCATGAACCAGCCTGCAGATGGTGAGAAGGAGGATTCCCATGAATGATGACTGGCGCAACAACCCGAAGCTTGCAGGTATGGATCGTTCCAAGCTTGATATGCTTCAGAATCTGGCTTCCCAGGGAAGTTCAAAGGGTGCAAATGAGATGCTGCCTTTCCTGATGAACGCAGCTGCTCAGGGAAAAAAAGGTGGTCTGAAATTTAATGCTGATGAAATTTCTGCGATCATTGAAGTGCTGAAGATGGGAAAATCTCCCGCAGAGGCACAAAAACTTGATAAAGTGGTGAACCTTATGAAAATGATGCGGTGACCAAGTCCCCACTCACTGCTTATTGCTTTTCGCAGACTCCGCAGAAAACTTACCTGATTCGGTTAATATGAATTGCTATGATAACAAAAAGAGTACATTTCATCAACTTTCCGAAATGTACTCTTATGTTCAGTAATGTAACTTGTCACCAATTATTATCTGTCATATTTTCGCAGCCTGTCGCAGATAAATGTCAGTGCCTGGTCAACTGCCTGGTCTCTGATACTTTTTCTGTCGCCCTCAAAGTGAAATTCCCTCACAGTTGTCTTTCCTGCACAGTAACATCCCATAAATACGGTTCCCACCGGTGTTTCCTCTGTTCCACCGCCCGGACCTGCAAGTCCTGTCACAGAGAGACAGACATCGGTTTTGGCTGCTTTCGCACCGCCTTTTGCCATCTGTCCGGCACATTTGGCTGAGACAGCACCTTCTTTCTTCAGTGTACTCTTCTTTACTCCAAGACATTTTCTTTTGGCGCGGTTTGTATATGTGACATAACCACACATAAATACCTCCGAAGCTCCCGGTACATTTACGATGTCCGCTGCTACCGCACCGCCTGTACAGGACTCGGCAAGAGACAGTGTCATTTTCTTTTTTTTCAGGAGTCCTACAACTGTTTCTTCTAATGCTGTTTCCTCTAATGCTGATTCTTCTGATGCTTCCTTTTCTGAAGCCATATTAAAGCCTTCTTTCTAATCCTGCATGGACAGAACACTTCTGTTCTGCCAGATATATGTGATCAGGGAAATAACGGTAAGTGCCAGAGAAAGCCAGATAAATATCTGTTCCAGAATATCAAACACTCCGCCCAGATCGATCAGCAGTAAAATGATCATGATCATCTGGGAAACCGTCTTGAATTTGCCCCAGTAGTTTGCCGCGATCACAATACCGTTCTCGGCTGCGATCAGACGGAATCCACTGATAATAAATTCTCTTCCTATAATAATGATAACAAACCATGCCGGAAGTTTTTCCAGTTCAATAAAGCAGATCATTGCAGAACACACAAGAAGCTTGTCTGCAAGAGGATCCATGAATTTTCCAAAGTTTGTCACCAGATTGTATTTTCTGGCAAGCTTTCCGTCAAACCAGTCGGTCACACTTGCAACAACAAAAATAGCAAGTGCTATATAGCGGTTTGCCTCACCGCCCAGGTCTGTAAGCATAAACAGTACAAGAAACGGAACCAGGATCATTCTGGCTACTGTAAGTTTATTCGGTGTATTCATCTGCCAACTCTCCTATCAAATCATATTCCAGTGCACCGGTCACACGTACCTTTGCAAAATCTCCCGTCATCAGGAGTTCTCCTGTCTGCACAAAAATATAACCGTCGACCTTTGGTGCATCTCCGTAAGTTCTGCCAATGTATGCGCTCTCATCTGCAACTTTTCCCTCGATCATCACGAGAAGTTCCTGTCCGATACGGTCAGTTCCCTTATCATAGGAAATCTCCTGCTGAAGCTCCATGATCTCGTCACGTCTGGCCTCTTTGACTTCTTCCGCAACCTGATCAGGCATCGTTGCTGCAGGTGTATCTTCTTCCGGTGAGTAAGTAAATACTCCCAGACGGTCAAATTCCATCTCATCCACAAAGCTCATCAGCTCTTCGTGGTCTTCCTGTGTTTCCCCGGGGAATCCGGAGATCAGAGTGGTACGGAGCACGATGTCAGGAATCTCCCGGCGAAGCTTATTTACAATCTCCACCAGCTCTGCCTGTGTTGTCCTTCTTCCCATTCTCTTTAAGATACGGTCACTTGCATGCTGAATCGGAAGATCCAGATAATGGCAGATCTTCTTCTCCTCTTTCATGGTCTGGATCAGTTCATCGTAAATTTCCTCCGGATAGCAGTAAAGCACGCGGATCCAGCGGATTCCTTTGATCTTGCATAACTCTTTCAGGAGGATATGAAGAGATTTCTTTCCATATATGTCAGTTCCATATACGGTTGTCTCCTGTGCGACAAGGATCAGCTCCTTTACGCCTTCCTCTGCCATCTCCTTTGCCTGTGTTACCAGACGTTCCATCGGAACGCTTCGGAATTTACCGCGAAGTTTCGGGATGATACAGTAGGTGCAGTGTTTATCACAGCCTTCTGCTATCTTGAGGTATCCGAAATGTCCGCCTGTTGTGAGAACACGTTTGCCAAGCTTTTCCGGAAGGTAATCAATATCTTTAAATTCCTGGAAATGTTTTCCTTCCATTGCTTCACGGATTGCCTTAAGGATGTCTCCGTAGGAAGTTGTGCCAAGTACTGCATCTACTTCCGGTACTTCCTCAATGATCTCATTCTTATAACGCTGTGCCATACATCCTGTGACAACCAGGACTTTACAGCTCCCGGTTTTCTTGTATTCTGCCATCTCAAGGATGGTGTTGACGCTCTCTTCCTTTGCGTCATTGATGAAGCAGCAGGTGTTCACCACAATGGCCTCTGCTTCAGTTTCATCATCTACGATCTCGAACCCGTTACCTGTAAGAAGTCCGAGCATTTCTTCGGAATCTACAAGGTTCTTGTCACAGCCTAATGATACGAATAATAATTTCATAAATTCTCCTATAAGAATGTGCCTGAAAATATACCTCTGTAATTCTCAGACACATCCTTTTGTTTATCTATTGTGTTACCATCAGTTCTTACTCTTCGGTTGTTTCCTCAGATACTGTTTCTGCAGTTGTTTCCTCTGCTGTTTCAGCAGTTTCTGCAGCCTGTGCTGATTCTTCTGTCTGTGCCTCAGCTGTCTGTGCTGTTCCTTCTTCATCCTCTTCTTCCGGAGCAAGGATTTTTACTTTTCCTTTGTAGAGCTCGTCGATCGCAACTGAGAGAGGTTTCTTACCTGCCGCACCCTCTACCATTGGTTTGGAACCTGCGATAATCTGGCGTGCACGTTTACTTGCAGCAAGTACAAGGGAATAACGGCTGTTAAGAGACATTGTTGTATCGTCGTCCTCACTGTTTGTATTGATTGCTTCGATTAATTCTGTATAAGACGGATGTATCATGTATTTTCTCCTTTCTTTTAAGCGGTCTGGGCCGCATGTTTATCATTTCTGAAATGCTTTTGTCTGTTTCTGGATATCCGCGATAAATTCTGCATTTCTGGATACTCTGGAATGTTCACTCACAATAATCTGATGAAGATGGTCTACGCATTCCTCTACAGTATCGTTGACAAGAATATAGTCATATTGTCCCATACCTTCTGCCTCTTCACCGGCTCTTGCAAGTCTGTCTGCGATCACCTGTGCGGTTTCTGTTCCTCTGCCTGTGAGACGGCGTTCCAGTTCCTCCACAGTCGGCGGAGTTACAAACACCAGAAGTGCTTCCGGTATTTTCTCTTTGATCTTCATTGCGCCCTGGATTTCGATCTCAAGGATTACATTTCTGCCTGCCTGAAGCTGCTCTTCGACATAAGAGCGTGGGGTACCGTAATAATTTTCCACATACCGGGCATATTCAAGCAATGCATCCTCTTCGATCAGTTTCTCAAATTCATCCCTTGTACGGAAGAAATATTCTCTGCCGTCCTCTTCACCGGGACGGGGTTTTCTGGTTGTTGCGGAGACAGATAATGCATAACCATCATATTTCTCCATGAGGCGTTTCATTACTGTGCCTTTTCCTGCACCGGAAAATCCGGAAACCACTACTAAAATTCCTTTATTCATGGGTCTCTCCCTTATCCTCGTTTTCATATATTTCTGCAAATCTCCGGGCAATGGTCTCAGGCTGAAGTGCGCTGAGCACCAGATAATCGTCGCTTGTGACGATCACTGCTTTTGTCTTTCGCCCCTGAGTTGCATCAATCAGTGACCGGGTTCCCTTTATGCTCTGCACCATTCGTTTTACAGGTGCCGCATCCGGGCTTACCACTGCCACGATTTTCTGTGAATTGACTACATTTCCAAAACCGATATTAATAAGTCTTGCCACGTTTTCTTCCTCTATTCTACGTTCTGGATCTGTTCTCTGACTTTCTCGATCTCTGTTTTCAGATCAATGGCAATGTTGGAGATCTCCAGATCACTTGATTTGGATAAAATCGTGTTTGCTTCTCTGTTCATTTCCTGTGCCATGAAGTCCAGTTTGCGTCCGATGCCTTCTTTCTCTGTTGTAAGCATCTTTTTCATGTTCCTGATGTGGCTGTGAAGGCGGACGGTTTCCTCATCATTGCAGATTTTGTCTGAAAACAGGATGACTTCTGCTGCGATGCGGTTGTCGTCTATCTGTGTGTCTTCCAGCAGCTCGGAAACTTTTGCTTCCAGTTTGGTCCTGTAGGCATTGACTACTTCCGGAGAGCGGGCTTCTACACGTAATACTTTTTCTTCAAGGCTGTCCAGTTTTCCAATAAGGTCTTTCTCAAGATTTCTGCCTTCCAGTATTCTTGTCTGGACAAATTTCTCACATGCCTCGCGAAGGGGCGGTTCCAGAGATTCCCAGAGTGCTTCCTCATCAACAGACTGTTCTTCCATGACAAGTACCTCCGGATAGCGTGACAGGGTGCTGACTTTGATATCGTAGTCAAGGTCAAAGTCCTGCTGCATCTGTTTAAGACAGGTGATGTATTCGGATGCGAGTTCTCTGTTGTATTTGAGAGCTCCGTTGTCCAGGGTGTAGTCTTCGTATGTGATGTATACATCAACTTTGCCTCTCTGGATGTAGGTTTTCATCAGGTTTCTGACTGCGCCTTCCAGGAAGTTGAGTTTTCTGGGCATTTTGATGCTGAGGTCCAGGTATCTGTGGTTGACAGATTTTAGTTCGATTGTTATTTTTCTTTCTTTGGTCACGACTTCTGCCCGGCCGAAACCTGTCATGCTTTTTATCATAGTTTTTCTCTCTTTGTCTGTCTATTAGTGTCGGGGTATGTGTGCCTGTTCTGGTTTACATACAGATTTATTATAGTTCATTATAGAATGGGAGTCAAACATTTTTTCGTTGATGGCGGTAGGAAATGTGTGGTATACTAGCAGAAGGGACGCCGTAGGTGGGACGCAGGAGAAAATAAATAGTTCCGGGCGCGGTTTCGGGGTTTAGTCAACTCTAAGGCTTCGGAAATCTGCTAAAGGCATGAAAAAAAAGCAAAACTCGCTTCGCTCAGACAGGTTGCTGTTTTTTTTCATAACGCAGATTCCCGAAGCCTAAGAGTTACTACAACCCCTGCAAATGCGCCCGGAACTATTTATTTTCTCCTGCTGGTAGCTGGCTGTTGGAGGTATATGGTATATCCTTTAAATTGAACGGCTTTCAGAAAAGCTTATTATAGTTTGTTTGTCAGAAAGGGCTTCGCCTTTCTGACGTAGGTGATGTTTAGATTTTATGTATTACCTGTCAATTATAAAATTGTTATCAGTCATATTGGGGACTGAGATTTTGATTATTGTGAGTATTATTTAAAAAGGAGTGTTTTTATATGGCTTTTGATGGGATTACGATTGCGGCTATGGTGAGGGAGCTGCATTTGAATTTGGATGGAGGACGGTTTAATAAGATTGCTCAGCCGGAGGCGGATGAGCTTTTGATTACGGGGAAGGGGGCGAATGGGCAGTGCAGGCTGCTGCTTTCGGCCAGTGCTTCTCTTCCGCTGATTTATTTTACTTCCAAGAATAAGCCCAGCCCTATGACTGCGCCTAATTTCTGTATGCTGCTGCGTAAGCATATTGGAAGTGCGAGGGTTTCGGATATCAGGCAGCCGGGGATGGAGCGTGTGGTGATGTTTGAGCTGGAGCATCTGAATGAGCTGGGGGATCCCTGTAAGAAGGTTCTTATCATGGAGCTGATGGGTAAGCACAGTAATATTATTTTCTGTGATGATAAGGGGATGATCCTGGATAGTATCAAGCATGTTTCTTCTCATATGAGTTCTGTGCGTGAGGTGCTTCCGGGAAGGGAGTATTTTATTCCGAAGACGCAGGATAAGCTGGATCCGCTGACTGTGAGTGAGGAGGAGTTCTGTGATGTTGTGTGCAGGAAGCCATGTAATGTTTCCAGGGCTGTTTACTCTTCTCTTACCGGAATCAGTCCGGTTGTTGCGGAGGAGATCTGTTTCAGGGCTTCGATCGACGGGAGTGATGCAGCGCAGTCTCTGGATGAGGCGGCGAGGGTGCATTTGTATCATACGTTCCGCAGGCTGATGGATCAGGTTGTGGAGGGGGATTTTTCTCCGAATATTGTTTACCGGGGGGAAGAACCTGTGGAGTATGGTGTGTTTGCGTTCCAGCAGTATGGACCGGAGTATCATTCTGTGGAGTTTGAGAGTGTTTCACAGATGCTGGAGACTTATTATGCGACAAAGAATACGCTGACGCGTATCCATCAGAAGTCTTCGGATTTGAGAAGGATCGTGCAGACTGCGCTGGAGCGTAACCGTAAGAAGTTGAGTCTGCAGGAGAAGCAGATGAAGGATACTGCGAAGAAAGAGAAGTATAAGGTTTACGGGGAGCTGATCAATACTTACGGGTATGGGCTGGAGGATGGATGTAAGTCGTTTAAGGCTCTGAATTATTATACCAATGAGGAGATTACCATTCCTCTTGATCCTACTATGACTCCGGCGGAGAATTCCAAGAAATATTTTGACAAGTATGGAAAGCTGAAGCGTACGGAGGAGGCTCTGACTGAGCAGATTGCAGATACGAGAAGTGAGATTGAGCATCTGGAGTCTGTTTCCAATGCTCTGGATATTGCTCTGGCTGAGAGTGATCTGGCACAGATCAAGGAAGAGCTGATGGAGTATGGGTATATTAAGAAGCATTATGACCGCAGGAAGGGGCAGAAGGCGCAGAGTAAGTCTAAGCCGTTCCATTATGTGACTGAGGATGGGTATGATATTTATGTGGGAAAAAATAATTTCCAGAATGATGAGCTTACCTTTAAGTTTGCCACAGGGAATGACTGGTGGTTTCATGCCAAGAAGATGGCCGGTTCGCATGTGGTCGTGAAGTCTAAGGACGGAGAACTGCCGGATCATATCTTTGAGATTGCGGGACAGCTTGCCGCTTATTATTCCAAAGGACGTACTGCCCCTAAGGTGGAGATTGATTATATCCAGAAGAAGCAGGTGAAAAAGCCTGCAGGGGCGAAGCCCGGATTTGTGGTTTATTATACAAATTATTCGCTGATGGCTGAGCCGTCATTAAAAGGAGTCAGGGAAGTCTGATCATACTGTTGTATAGTTACAAATATTAAAAGAATTGCGGGAGCTGCTTTGCAGCGGAGTAAGTAATTCGTGGATGTCAGGTCAGGGGTGAAATACCTTTTGACCCTGACATTATATAACAATAATTAAGGAGAATTTCTTTTTATGAGTATTTTGAATGTAGAACATCTGACACATGGTTTCGGAGACAGGGCGATTTTTAATGATGTGTCTTTCCGCCTGTTAAAGGGCGAGCATATTGGACTGGTTGGTGCCAACGGGGAAGGTAAATCTACTTTCTTTAATATTGTAACCGGAAAGCTGATGCCGGATGAGGGTAAGATTGAATGGGCAAAGAACGTACGTGTCGGCTATCTGGACCAGCATTCTGTCCTTTCTCAGGGCATGTCCATCCGTGACGTGTTGAAATCTGCGTTCTCTTATCTCTTTGAGATGGAGGAAAGGATGAATGAAATCTGTGACTCT
>NZ_JBWJVQ010000179.1:0-15528 GCF_056339875.1 Blautia sp. ZXY-1-C6 | reverse complement strand
GCAATTCGTAAAAAACGCAGATAAGCGACAGTGGAAAGGCAAACAAAGCACCTGAAAACAGAAGGAGGTGTCAGCAATGAAGAAGAACTGGAAATATTCATTACTACTTATAGCAGCTGTATTTGCATTGGCTATGGGCGTATTCTTTCTGTTTTATCGCTTTGATAACAAATATACGGCCAGGGGAGATCAGGCCATTCAGGGAATCCTCTATGTGCCTGATGATGATTCTGTGCATTATCTTGCCAGGGAATGGGAATATTATCCGGATGTATTGCTGACACCGCAGGAAATAAAGGAACAGAAGGAGGACTACTACAGCCGTTATGTTTCCATTGGCGAGTACGGTGGGATGGATATGGGCGACAAAAATAAATCTCCTTTTGGAAGTGGTACCTATCGGATGACCCTGGTGCTTCCTGAAAAAGAAAAACAATATGCTATTGGCCTGACAGAGATTTTTTCTGCTTACAAGCTGTATATTAATGGGGAATTGATGGGGCAGATGGGAAATCCGGATCCGGACAATTACCAGGAGCAGATTCAGAACAGGGTATTTACCTTTGAGGGAAAAGAAACTGCAGAGATTGTGATCGCAGTGACAGACAAACATTCGGTGTCATCGGGAATTCAGTATGTGCCGGTTTTGGCTTCTCCTTTTAAAGTGAATATTATCCGCGGGTTGTCACTTATGATTGCTGTGGTATTTATGGCTTTTACATTTTTTGTCCTGATTTTTTCAGTGTATATGTATATGCGAACTAAAAAAGTGGAGTTTGGACTTTTTGCCCTGCTTTGTATCTGTGTACTGGGATATGGTTCTTATCCGATCCTGCATTCCTTTGTTGCAGTAAAAGTACAGCCTTGTTATGGAATGGAGGCATTGTTCTATTATCTGATGTTTGCCGGTGTTATGCTGGTACAACAGAAGATCCTGGGAGGTGAGGAAAGGATTCCGGAAATTCTTGCAGGTGTGGCCGTAGCAGCCGGAGTGATGGTTTTTGTGGCAGAAATGCTGTGCAGCAGAGCCCAGTCTGCAACAGGGCTGTATCTGATCTCTAAGCTTACAGAGATTTTGAAGTGGGCAGCAGCCGGTTATCTGCTTTTCAGAAGTGTAAAGGAGATAAAACAGAAGTACAGTAATGTACTTTTAGTGGGAATTGTTGTTTATGCAGCGTCTCTGGCAGCAGACCGGATATGGAGATTATATGAGCCGATCATTGGCGGGTGGTTTACGGAAATTGGTGCAGTAGTGCTTGTAGCCAGTGTGGGACTGACTCTGTGGATGGAGATTGCCAATGCTTACAGATTTCAGCTTACCTATAGAGAATACAGCCGTCAGATGGAACAGAAACTGCAGATACAGAAACAGAATTATGAGGAACTTACAGAAAAGGTGGATGAGATCAGCAGGATGCGCCATGATATGAGACACCATCTGCGCACCATCATGTCTTACACCCAGCAGGGAAAATATCAGGAGATGATGGAATACCTGCAGGAGTATGCATCCGTTATAACAGAAGAGGAAAAGCGAATCTGTTATTGCAGAAACATGGCCGTAGATGCAGTGATCCATTTTTATGCAGGAGAACTGAGAGAGAAAGGGATTCCTTTTGAATGTGATATGATGCTGCCGCAGAATATTGGCATTTCAGATACAGATCTGTGCAAAATATATGGAAATCTTCTGGAAAATGCCGTAGATGCAGTAAAAGATCTGTTGCCGGAAAATAAGCCTTATGTAAAGATGCTTACAAAGGTTAAGAACAAGAAGCTTCTGATAGAGATTTCAAATCCATATTCCAATGAAATCCAGCGAAGAGAAAAAGTTTTTTATTCGAACAAAGCATGAAGGCTTTGGAATCGGAACAGCGTCTGTAGCAGAAGTGGTACAACGAATGGGCGGATATGTAGTTTTTAATACAGAAGAGGGTATTTTTAAAGTAAATATCTTTCTGCCGGTGAAAACAGTACAGTAAATAAATAGTTACTGCCCGGAGGGGGAAGAGGCATATCGGAAATACTTATTTATCAGAGTCTGAAGAGAATAAGTATTCCAGATATGCTTTTTTTATTGCGTTGGAGCCACGCTTGCGTACAGTAACAAGCTCCTGATTGTCCATAACAAAGCCTTCATCTGTGGATTTCTCGATGTGATCCATATTTACGATACAGCCTCTGTAACAGGAGAGAAAACATTTCATTCCCTCCAGAAGCTCTTCGAATTTCTGGAAGGTTATGTAGGAGCGTATAATGCCTGCATCTGTGGTATGTACCTGAACTGCATTGCGGTAGGTATCCACGTACAGGATGCTCCTGACAGGGATCTTTACAGGGGTACGGTCAGAGATCAGTTCTATATATCTGGAGTTCTGTGACTGTCTGAACTGGATTGTTGAGAGAATCCGGCAAAGCTTCTCCGGGTCAAAGGGCTTCAGCAGATAGTAGGATGCCTGTACATCATAGCTTTCCACAGCAAAGGAATCACTGCTTGAAATAAAAATCAGAGCAGTTGTATCCCTGGCTTCGCGGAGCTTTCTGGCTGCATCCATACCGGTCATACTGCCCATATAAATATCCATAATGATCAGGTCGTAAAATCCGGGTATGTATTTAGTAAAAAAAGCTTCTGCGCTGGAATACAAATGGATGTCTGCGGATGTATTCTGGGATTCATAATAAGAAGAAATGACAGATTTTACCTGACGCAGATCTTCCTTTGAATCGTCAAGGATTGCAATATTCAAAAGGAGTACCTCCTAAATTAACTTAAACATAATTTGTATTTTAGCGTATTTTCATGAGTTATTCAAGTACGGATTCCTTACTGAAAGCAAGTAATACCATAAGTATTTATTCATTTTTCCATATTTCATGAAAAATGTCATTTAATCCCATGTATCTTGAAAATAAGACTGAAATTTTTTATAGTAAGAACATAGAAATTCAGTTTAGAAATATGTACACACATTTTAAGAAAGGATGGTAAAAAAATATGAAAAACTGGAAAAAAATAATGGCAGGTCTTTGTGCTGCTGCAATGGTAAGCTCTATGGTTGTTCCGGTATGGGCAGCAGAGGAGACTACAGAAGAAGCAGCAGATGACGGAGATGTCGCGGATGTATCAGAGGCAATGTTAGGACTCTGGAAGGACAGCGCAGGAGATATCTACGGATTCTACAAAGATAATTCGTTTTTTGGCCAGTGGAAGGATGAAGAGCAGGATGTTCTTGGTGTATATGCTCTGAGTTCAGACGGAGAATATACAGCTCTGGTAATGCAGTTCGCAAATGACGACGGCACGTATGATGATGAAAATATGGTAACTTATCTGGTGCAGGCAAATGAGGAAGAGAATCTTCTGGAACTTTATGATCCGGACAGTCTGGACTTGACTGCAACCCTGGAGCCTTATGAGGCAGACGGTGATGAGTCGGATTACAATCAGACTTATCAGGATATGGGTGATATCCTGACAGAGTGTTATTCCGGCGAAACAGAAGCGGGTGAGACTTTTATTTATGCAGCTAATGAGGATGGAACTTTCTGCTCAGTACTTGTGATCGATCAGGATGATAACTATGTAAGCTTTGTTGGCGAAGGTACTTTTGATGAAGAGAACGGTACTGTGACGATTACTGATGAAGTTTCTGAGATGGCACTTACTTTTGGCGTGGCAGTGAATGATGATGATACACTGACACTGGATATGGGTGATCTTGGAAGCGCTACTGTAGAGGAAGCTACGCTGGCGGTTGCTGTGCAGGGACTGAAGTATGCAGTTGAGAATGGAACTGAGATGAACTAAGCAATTCTTTTTCAGGAACAAAAATATGTGATTTTGAGGATACTCCTCTTCGGATAGATTTATTCGGAGGGGAGTGTTTTTTCTGTGCCGGGGGTTTTAGAATGGCTGGGAAGATGGTATAATAAGGAGCGAATTCTATAGTTTTTGTGGAAGTGTTACAGGTGAGCAGAAACAGACAGGAAGCGAAAATTACGAGAGAGGTTTGAATTTATGAATATTTTGAATATAGAGCATGTTTCCAAGGTGTTTGGTGAGAAGGTGGTGCTGGATGATGTTTCCTACGGGGTGCATCAGGGAGATAAGATTGGGATCATCGGGATTAATGGGACCGGGAAGTCTACGATTCTGAAGATCATCGGCGGTCTGGAGGAGCCGGATGAGGGGCAGGTGATCACTCAAAATGGCCTGAGAATCACGTATCTTCCGCAGATGCCGGAGTTTCCGCAGGGAGCTTCTGTCCTGGATTATGTGGCAGAAGGAAAGTGGCAGAAGGACTGGAGTACTGAGAGCGAGGCAAGGAATGTTCTGAATAAGCTGGGAATTACAGACCATGAGGAGAAGATCGATCATTTATCCGGGGGACAGAAGAAAAGGGTGGCACTGGCAAGGACTCTGGTGAATCCCTGTGATGTGCTGCTTCTGGACGAGCCTACCAACCATCTGGATAATGAGATGGTGACCTGGCTAGAGGACTTTCTGAGAAGTTTTAAGGGCGTTGTGATTATGGTTACTCATGACAGATATTTTCTCGACAGGGTTACTAATAAGATTCTGGAGATTTCCCATGGCGGCCTTTATGCTTATGAGGCTAATTACTCGAAGTTTCTGGAACTGAAGGCAGAGCGTGAGGAGATGGAGCTTGCCAGTGAGAGGAAGAGACAGAGCGTACTCCGCATGGAACTGGAGTGGGCAAAGCGTGGATGCAGAGCCAGAAGTACCAAGCAGCGGGCACGTCTGGAACGCCTGGAGGCACTGAAGAACGGAAAAGCTCCGGTGCGTGATGCGAATGTGGAGCTGGATTCTGTTGAGACACGTATGGGAAAGAAGACAATCGAACTTCACCATATCAGCAAGAGTTTTGGTGAGAAGAAGATCCTGGATGATTTTAATTATATTGTGCTGCGCAATCAGCGTCTTGGGATTATTGGTCCTAATGGGTGCGGAAAGTCAACACTCATCAAGATTATTGATGGGATGATACAGCCGGATGCAGGAGAAGTGGAAATTGGAGAAACCATTCGCATAGGGTATTTTGCACAGGAAGTGCCGGATATGGATACCAATCAGCGTGTGATCGATTATATCCGCGACGTGGCAGAGTATATTCCGACCAGAGACGGGAAGATTTCCGCAACAATGATGCTGGAGAGGTTTCTTTTTGATTCTGCCATGCAGTATGCACCCATTGCCAAATTGTCAGGTGGTGAGAAGAGGCGTCTGTATCTGCTGAGGGTTCTGATGGAGGCGCCGAATGTGCTTCTTCTGGATGAGCCAAGTAATGATCTGGATATTCCTACACTGACCATTCTGGAGGATTATCTGGCTTCTTTTGCAGGGATTGTGATCGCAGTGTCTCATGACAGGTATTTTCTGGATAATATTGTGGACAGGATTTTTGCTTTTGAGGGGAATGGACATCTGACCCAGTATGAGGGCGGATATACGGATTATACAGAGGCGCTGGCGAGAAAAGGCGGGGCAGTATCTGAAGGACAGAGCACTGCAGTTGGCGCGGAAAAGAAGAAGTCGGCTCAGGCAGACTGGAAGCAGAATCGTCCCCAGAAGCTGAAATTTACCTATAAAGAGCAGAGGGAATTTGAAACCATCGATGATGATATTGCAGCGCTGGAGGAACTGCTGGAGAAGCTGGATAAGGATATGGAGGCCAATGCCACCAATTCTGTGAAGCTTCGTGAGATCATGGAACAGAAGGAGAAGGCACAGGCAGATTTGGATGAGAAGATGGACAGGTGGGTTTATCTGAATGATCTGGCGGAGCGAATCGAGGCACAAAAAAGTGAAAAGTGATTTTTTTCAGATGCTATTGACTTTGCAGAGGGTTCTTTAGTATGATACAGATTATGGAAGATTGCAGGAGCTGCTTTGCAGCGGGGCAATTTGCGGATGCCGGGTCAGTGACAGAAAATATCTTTTGATTCTGACATCTGTGAGTGAACAGTAAGTGAACAGGAGATATGAAGATATGGCAGAACAGGTCAGAGTTGTAGTGGACGCAATGGGCGGGGATAATGCCCCGGCAGAACCTGTCAAGGCTGCAGTGGAAGCTGTAACAGAGAGACAGGACATAAAAGTAATTCTTACAGGAAAACAGGAAGTGATAGATAAGGAACTGGCGAAATACTCCGGATATCCGAAGAACCAGATCCAGGTTGTCAATGCATCCCAGGTGATCGAGACAGCAGAGCCTCCGGTTTTTGCAATCCGTAAGAAAAAAGATTCATCAATCGTAGTAGGTTTGAATATGGTTAAGAAACAGGAAGCAGATGCCTTTATTTCATCAGGAAGTACAGGTGCGGTTCTTGTTGGAGGACAGGTGCTGGTAGGCAGAAGTAAAGGCGTGGAGAGACCGCCTCTTGCACCGTTGATCCCTACCACAAAGGGAGTTTCCCTTCTGATAGACTGCGGTGCCAATGTGGATGCACGTCCATCACATCTGGTACAGTTTGCGAAGATGGGTTCTATTTATATGGAGAATGTAGTCGGCATTAAGAATCCAAGAGTTGCCATCGTAAATAACGGGGCGGAAGAGGAGAAGGGAAATGCACTTGTAAAAGAAACTTTCCCCCTTCTGAAAGAATGCAAAAGCATTAATTTCATCGGAAGTATAGAAGCCAGAGATATCCCGGCAGGATATGCGGATGTGGTCGTATGCGAAGCATTTGTGGGAAATGTGATCCTTAAATTATATGAGGGAGTTGGTTCTGCCCTGGTCCAGAAGATCAAAGAAGGAATGATGACCAGCACAAGAAGTAAGATCGGTGCACTTCTGGTAAAGCCTGCACTGAAAGAAACTCTGAAATCCTTTGATGCAACGGAATATGGCGGAGCACCGCTTCTGGGGCTTAAAGGACTTGTGGTAAAGACGCATGGGAGTGCCAAAGCCATTGAGATCAAACATGGTATTTTCCAGTGTGTACAGTTTAAACAGGAGAAGATCAACGAGAAGATCGCAGAGCGTATCCTGGAGGATCAGGAATTACTGAAGTCCGGAGCAGAATAGAGCAGGACAGGAACAGAAACAGGAAGGAGGGTTGAAGATGGAACTGGAGAAAATAAAAGCTATCATAGCAGAGGTTCTGAATATTGATGCAGATTCGATCACAGAAGACACTACATTTGTAGATGATCTTGGTGCAGACTCTCTTGATATTTTTCAGATTATTATGGGGATTGAAGAGGAGTATGACATTGAGCTGGATAATGAATCTGTCGAACAGATTCAGACAGTCGGTGATGCTGTTGAAGCAATTCGGACAATTAAATAAAAATGTAACTGTCCGGCAGTCTGAAATTTGACAGGAGCATAATACAGGCACACTGAGCAGTTACAAAAAATGATGTCGCAGGGTTGTCAGATGACAGCCCTGCGCATATGGAGAGGGTTAGAGGAATGAATAGAAAGACAGAAGAATTAGAAGAAATCATAGGATATCATTTTAAAAATAAACATTATCTTACACAGGCACTGACTCACAGTTCCTATGCAAATGAGAAGAAGTTGGGGAAGCTGGGCAGCAATGAGAGACTGGAGTTTCTGGGAGATGCTGTGCTGGAGCTGATCAGCAGTGATTATCTGTATGCAAGATTTACCCAGATACCGGAGGGAGAGCTGACAAAGAAGAGAGCCAGCCTGGTGTGTGAGCCAAGCCTTGCCTATTGTGCAAGAGAATTCGGACTGCCGCAGTTTCTGTTGCTTGGAAAGGGAGAGGATATGACCGGCGGAAGAAACAGGGATTCTATCGTCTCTGATGCAACAGAGGCTTTATTGGGAGCTATCTATCTGGATGGTGGTTTTGCTAATGCAAAGGAGTTTGTGCTGAATTTTATCCTGAATGATATTGAACATAAACAGCTCTTTTATGATAGCAAGACCATCCTGCAGGAAATCGTGCAGGAAAACGGAACACAGCCGGTGGAATATATTCTGACAAAAGAAGAAGGCCCGGATCATAACAAAAACTTTACTGTGGAGGCAAGAGTAAACGGAAAAGTGATGGGACAGGGAAGCGGTCATACAAAGAAAGCAGCAGAACAGGCCGCAGCATACCAGGCGATTCGTGTACTCAGAAAATAAACAGGAGAATTATGTATTTAAAGAATATAGAGGTACAGGGATTTAAGTCTTTCGCCCAGAAGATCAATTTTGAATTTCATAACGGGATCACCGGTATTGTAGGTCCGAACGGAAGTGGAAAGAGCAATGTCGGTGATGCGGTGAGATGGGTGCTGGGTGAACAGAGTGCCAGATCTCTGCGAGGAGGAAATATGCAGGATGTTATTTTCTCCGGTACAGAGACAAGAAAACCCCTGGGTTATGCATCGGTGGCGATCACACTGGATAATTCAGACCATAAGCTTCCGGTTGATTTTAACGAGGTTACGGTTACCAGAAGGCTTTACCGTTCAGGAGAGAGTGAATATAAGATCAACGGAAGTGCCTGCAGACTGAAAGATATCAATGAGATGTTTTATGATACAGGTATCGGTAAAGAAGGATATTCCATTATCGGACAGGGACAGATCGACAGGATCCTAAGCGGTAAACCGGAAGAGAGAAGAGAGCTTTTTGATGAGGCAGCAGGTATTGTTAAATTTAAGAGAAGAAAGAATACCACGATCAAAAAACTGGAGGAAGAACGCCAGAACCTGGTCAGAGTGACAGATATCCTCTCGGAGCTTACCAGACAGCTGGAACCACTGGAGAAACAGTCAGAGACAGCAAGAGTTTATCTTTCCAAAAGAGAGACGCTTAAGGAACTGGATGTGAATATGTTCCTGATGGAGTATGCTGCTGCAGCCAAAGAACTCAAGGAACTGGAAGAGAAGAACATAATTGCGCAGAATCAGCTGAAGGATACCCAGAGTTCCTATGACCGGACCAAGGTGGAATATGAACGTCTGGAACAGGAACTGGAAGATTTAAATTCCAAAATGGATGCACTTCGCATTTCCGGTCAGGAGCAGGCAATCCGTAAACAACAGCTGGAAGGCCAGATCAATGTATTAAATGAGCAGATACTGGCAGGGGCACAGAATGAAGAGCATTATAAGGGACGTATCCAGACTATTGAGGCTGAACTTTCAGTAAGAACAGATTCAAAGAAGAAACTTGAAGAAGAAAAAACGGATATTTATGCACAGTTAAAGGCTGTCCGTAAGAAACTTTCTGAGGAAGAAGAGAAATTAAGGACAGCGCAGGAGAATATGGAAGCCTGTACTCTCGAAGTGGAGAATGGCAAAAATGAGATTATTGAAATTTTGAACAGCCGCGCCAATGTCAAGGGTAAAGCCCAGAGATTTGATGCAATGATGGAACAGGCAGAAATCCGTAAGGCAGAGATCAGCCAGCGTATTCTCAGACTGAAGAGTGAAGAGGAAGAACAGCAGACCATTCTGACTACAGCCCGGAAACAGTATGATGAGATTACATCCCAGATTGAAAATGCCAATGAGGAATGTGAACATCTGAATCTGAGTGTGATGAAGATTCAGGAAAAGCTGAAGGAACAGAACACAAAGTTGGAAGTAGAACAGACAGCCTATCACAGAGAGGCATCCCGGCTGGATTCTCTCAGAAATATCGCGGAGCGCTATGATGGATACGGAAACAGTATCCGGAGAGTTATGGAACAAAAAGAACGTGTTCCGGGAATCCAGGGTGTTGTCGCAGATCTGATCCAGGTAAACAAAGATTATGAGATCGCTATCGAGACAGCTCTTGGTGGGAGCATTCAGAATATTGTTACAGATAATGAGCAGACTGCCAAAACCATGATCGAATTTCTGAAAAAGAATCGTTATGGACGTGCGACCTTTCTTCCCATGAGCAGCATAAGTCCCAGAGGTGAGTTTACACCGAAAGAAGCACTGAAAGAGCCGGGCGTTGTGGGGATTGCCAGCGAACTGGTGTCCGTAGCTTCTCAGTATCAGCAGATCACGAAATTCCTTCTTGGAAGAGTGCTGGTAGTTGATAACATTGATCATGCCATTGCAATAGGAAAAAAATACAGACACAGTCTGAGAATGGTCACAACAGAGGGTGAATCCTTAAGCCCGGGAGGTTCCATGACCGGCGGTGCCTTCAGAAACAACAGCAATCTGCTTGGAAGACGGCGTGAAATAGAGGAACTGGAAACAAAAGTAAATCAGCTGAAGCAGAATCTGACTGAAATGCAGAATGCTGTTGAGGAAAATAAAAATCAGAGAAACAGGCTTCGTGATGCCATTGCAGGATTTCAGGAAAAACTCCGTCAGAAATATATAGAACAGAATACTGCCAGAATGAATATCAAACAGCAGGAAAAGAAAGCTGAGGAGATCCGAAGCGGATATGCGCAGATCAACAGAGATCAGGCAGAGATCAAACGCCAGGTCATGGAAATCCGGCAGGATCATGACCGGATTGCCAGGGAACTGGAGAATTCAAAGCAGGATGAGAAAGAACTGGAGAGTTTTATTGAGGCAAAGCAGTCAGAACTGGATGAATGGAAAGAAGAAGAGAAGAAAATCACCCGGGAGTTAGAAGAAATCCGTCTTCAGTCATCCGCTCTTGAACAGAAAGAGAAATTTGACCAGGAAAACCTGAGCCGTCTGAAAGCAGAAATCACAGCTTTTATGACTGAGAAAGAGGATATTTATCAGTCTCTTGCTCACAGCAGTGAAGAGATGGAAAAGAAGCAGGAGATGATCACTCAGCTGAAAAAAGAGTCGGAAGAGTCTGTCTTTCATGAAGAACAGGCACAGATGCAGCTGAAAAATCTGCAGAAGGAGAAAGAGAGCAGAACTTCTCAGCATAAAGATTTTTTTGAGAAAAGAGATTATCTGTCCGGTCAGATCGGACTTCTGGATAAGGAATGTTACCGTCTGCAGGGACAGATGGACAAGCTGGAGGAGAACAGGGAAGAGCGGATTGCCTATATGTGGTCCGAGTATGAGATCACTCCCAATAATGCCGTTTCCTACAGAAAAGAGGAACTTACTGATCTTTCGCAGATGAAGCGACAGGCAGCTCAGATTAAAGATGATATCAGAAAGCTGGGACCTGTAAATGTAAATGCTATTGAGGATTATAAGGAACTTCTGGAAAGACACACCTTTCTGTCCGGCCAGTATGAGGATCTGGTCACAGCGGAGAAAACTCTGGAACAGATCATTCAGGAGCTGGATGAGGGAATGCGGAAACAGTTTTCTGAGAAATTCGGCGAGATCCAGAAGGAATTTGACAAGGCATTTAAGGAATTGTTCGGAGGCGGAAAAGGAACTCTGGAGCTGGATGAAGAGGCAGATATCCTGGAGGCAGGAATTAAGATCATTTCCCAGCCGCCGGGAAAGAAACTGCAGAATATGATGCAGCTTTCCGGTGGGGAAAAAGCTCTGACAGCTATCGCACTTCTTTTCGCGATCCAGAATCTGAAGCCGTCACCGTTTTGTCTGCTGGATGAGATCGAGGCAGCGCTGGACGATTCCAATGTTGGGCGATTTGCCGGATATTTACAGAAGTTGACGAAAAACACACAATTTATTATAATAACCCATAGACGTGGAACTATGAACGCCGCAGACCGGCTTTATGGTATTACCATGCAGGAAAAAGGGGTATCCACACTGGTTTCCGTCGATCTGGTGGAGAATCAGCTTACCCAGTAACAGGAGGAGTTTCACATGGCAGAAGAAAAGAAAGGTTTTTTTAAACGATTAGTCAGTGGACTGGCAAAGACCAGAGACAACATCGTAGCCGGATTTGACAGTATTTTCAGTGGTTTTTCCAGTATTGATGAAGATTTTTATGAAGAGCTGGAAGAGATTCTGATCATGGGTGATATCGGGATCAATGCGACCACTTCTATTATTGAGAATTTAAAGAAAGAGGTTTCCGAACGTCATATTAAGGAACCGATGGAATGTAAACAGCTTCTGATCAATGAGATCAAGGATCAGATGCGTGTGGACAGCACAGAGTATGAATTTGAGAACCGCAAATCCGTAGTCTTGGTGATCGGTGTCAATGGTGTCGGAAAAACCACTTCAGTAGGAAAGCTTGCAGGAAAATTAAAAGACCAGGGCAAGAAGGTTATCCTTGCAGCAGCCGATACTTTCCGTGCAGCAGCAGGAGAGCAGCTTACTGAGTGGGCGAACCGTGCAGGTGTGGAGATCATCGGCGGACAGGCGGGAGCAGATCCTGCATCTGTTATCTATGATGCGGTGGCTGCAGCCAAAGCAAGAAATGCAGACGTACTTCTCTGCGATACAGCAGGACGTCTTCATAATAAAAAGAACCTTATGGAAGAACTCCGTAAGATTTACAGGATCCTGGAGAGGGAGTATCCGGATGCATATCTGGAGACATTGGTAGTGCTGGATGGTACCACCGGACAGAATGCCCTTGCACAGGCGAGACAATTTGCGGAGGTCGCAAATGTCAGCGGTATTATCCTTACCAAGCTGGACGGAACTGCCAAGGGAGGTATTGCAGTTGCCATCCAGTCTGAACTGGATATTCCGGTGAAGTACATTGGCGTAGGAGAAAGTATTGACGATCTTCAGAAATTCGATGCAGATGCATTTGTAAATGCGTTGTTTGATGTAGACCATAAAGAAAACCCGGACGCTTAAGATTAGGATGTACTTTCGGAGTCAAATCAAGTACAAAAAGATTCAGGGAGTACATTTAGGACAAAATGGAGGAAAAAACAATGCTTACTTTAGAGAGTTTTGAACAGGCATCAGAGATCGTAAAACAGGTCACACAGGAAACAAAGCTGATCAAGAGCAGCTATTTCAGTGAACTTACAGGAAATAAGGTTTATTTAAAACCGGAGAATATGCAGCGTACAGGTGCATACAAGGTTCGTGGTGCTTATTATAAGATCAGCACTCTTTCCGATGAAGAGAGAAATAAAGGTCTGATCACAGCATCCGCCGGAAATCATGCACAGGGTGTTGCCTATGCTGCGCATAAATATGGTGTGAAGGCAGTGATCGTTATGCCTACCACAACTCCGCTGATCAAGGTTGAGAGAACAAAGAGTTACGGTGCAGAGGTTATCCTGCATGGTGATGTATATGATGAGGCATGTGCACATGCATTGGAACTTGCTGAGAAAGAGGGATATACCTTTATCCATCCTTTCGATGATCCGGCAGTTGCCACAGGACAGGGTACCATTGCAATGGAGATCGTTCAGGAGCTTCCACTTGTTGATTATATTCTGGTTCCGATCGGTGGAGGCGGACTTGCAACAGGTGTTTCCACACTTGCGAAGCTGTTAAATCCACATATCAAAGTCATCGGTGTGGAACCGGCAGGGGCTGCCTGCATGAAAGCTTCTCTGAAGAAGGGTGAGGTTGTGACTCTTCCGCACGTAAATACGATTGCTGACGGTACTGCCGTACAACACCCGGAAAGAAAATCTTCCCGTATATCCAGAAGAATCTGGACGATATCATCACTATCGAGGATGATGAACTGATTGTTGCTTTCCTTGACATGGTTGAGAACCATAAGATGATCGTAGAGAATTCCGGTCTTCTGACAGTAGCAGCGCTTCGTCATCTGGATGTGAAGGGAAAGAAGATTGTTTCTATCTTAAGCGGTGGAAACATGGATGTTATTACCATGTCTTCTGTTGTTCAGCATGGTCTGATCCAGAGAGACAGAATCTTCACAGTATCTGTGCTCATTCCGGATAAGCCGGGTGAACTGGTACGTGTGGCAAGCGTGATCGCCAGGGCGCAGGGCAATGTTATCAAGCTGGATCATAACCAGTTTGTAAGCACGAACAGAAATGCGGCAGTGGAACTTAAGATCACATTGGAGGCTTTTGGCACAGATCATAAGAATGAGATTGTTAAAGCTCTGGAAGATGCAGGATGCAGACCGAAGGTGATCCGTCCTAGTCTGTGATTGTCTCAGAGTAGTGTCTGCTATGTAAATAAATGAAATGGGAGCCCTGGTGTTCAGTATATGGATATCAGGGCTTTTTGTAACTTATATTAGAGGTCTCAAAGGGACGCGCAGAAAAACAGTTTCATTTCGTGTGCGGTTTCGGGAGCCTAAGAACTTCTAAGCTGCTAAAAATATGCTAAAAACATAAGAAAAATGCCCATCAAACTCGCTCCGTTGCATGCTGTGGCTCAGACAGTGGTGTCATTTTTCTTATAACGCATATTTTTATCAGCTAAGAATATCTAAGATCCCTGCAAATGCACACGAAACAAACTGTTTTTCTTCGCTGGATATTTAGCGGTAATTTATGGAATTGCTATAAATTAACTTTGTCAAGAGAAAATGCTTGATATTAATTTTAAAAGAATGCCGTAAATACGCGCTTTTCCGGGCATATTGGTAGGAGTCTGTGACAATCTTGTGACAAATGGTGAAAATAGATGTGATTACAGGTATTTTCTGCATGATTTGAGATTGACAGTCATATAATAATAGAGTAAAATAATTGTACAAGAAATAGAACAACATATTGTACAACTGTGAAAGGCGGGTGAAATTATGTTAGCAGTAAATTATTCTACAATCAGAAACAATTTGAAAGATTATTGTGATCAGGCAACGGATAACCATGAGACTGTTATTGTGACCCGTAAAGGCGAAAAGAATGTTGTGATCATGAGCCTTGAGAAATATAATCAGCTTGAAAAGGCTGCCCGGAATGCAGAGTATCTTGCCATGATAGACAGAGGAATTGCTCAGTTATCAGCAGGCAATGGACAGGAACACGAACTGATCGAGGTAGATGAATGAAAAAGTTATGGGCTGACAGAGCATGGGATGATTATCTTTACTGGCAGACACAAGATAAAAAGACTTTGAAGCGGATTAATGAACTTATTAAGTCTATCGAGAGAGAGGGTTTGTCCCAAGGAATCGGAAAGCCGGAGCCATTGAGACATAGAAAAGCATGGAGCAGGCGGATTGATGATGTTAACAGATTGGTTTACAACATAGACGAGAATGGATTTCTTTGGATCATTGCTTGTAGAGGTCATTATGAAGATTAAAAGGAGAGGCTGGAGCTGTAAAAGGTTCCGGCTCTTTTGATGCAAAGATGCTTTTGGGGGTGTCGAAAAAGGTAAAGTATGATTGTTGTACTATATAGAGTAATTAGCGATAAAAATATACGGAGGTAATAGAATGGATGAACTGATAAAATATATGATTTCTAAGATAGGATATACATTAACTGCAATAATAGGAGGGGCATTGCCGGGAAGCCTTCTGATTTTTGTATGGAATCGAAAATTATATATGGAATTGGATTTGCTTAAACTAATAATATTATCATTTGCTATACCTGGAATACTTTATGTATGTAACATTTTTGTCTGTTTACCGATTATGTCGTTGTATAATGAGTTTAAACATGATACTGAAATTTTTAGTGTAGAATTTATTTTCATAATTCCGGCAATATTGACATGGATTGAAATTGGTTATTTAGTTATGAGCAAAATACTTTTACCAG